>NZ_CM178725.1:900000-1147500 GCF_058680895.1 Caulobacter sp. GSs2
GCCGTCGAGGCGCGACCGCAGGCCAAAGGCCAGCAGCAGCAAGACAAGACCCAGGATCGACGAGACGAAGTGGCTGATCTCGATCAGCAGGTCAGGCGCGAACGCGAGAAGAAGTGCAAAGCGCGTCGGCTCGGACGGCGTCGCGCCGGAGGTCAACAGCATAACCCCGGCCGAGACGGCGAGGATGGCCGAGAGGGTCGGCGCCATCGCCAGGGCCGCCGGTCTGAATTCAGGCGCTGACATCAAGAACCCGGATCGGCGAATCCCCTACGGGACCCCACGTGACCCTCGTATACGCCGGAACATGTGACGCGGTCGCCCGCCTTGCGATAAACGATCGTTTGAATCGGCTTGCCCGGCGCGCGCGGTCGCGTAGTCTGGTGACGCGCGGCGTGCCAGACACGCCGAAAGATGACGATCCCAAGGGAGAGACGACCATGGCCGACTTCGGTGCAACCGAACTCGACGCCTTCCGGGCCGAGACCCGCGCCTGGCTGGAAGCCAACTACCCGCCGTCGCTGCATGCGCCGATGGGTGAGGACGACGCCCCGTGGGGCGGTCGCAAGATGGTCTGGAAGAACCCCGACGCCAAACTCTGGCTCGATCGCATGGCCGAACGCGGCTGGACCGCGCCGATGTGGCCTGCAGAGTATGGCGGCGGCGGACTCTCCAAGGCCCAGAACAAGGTGCTGGAACAGGAACTGCGCCGCATCAAGGCGCGCCCGGCCCTGATGAGTTTCGGCGTCTGGATGCTGGGCCCGGTGCTGCTGGAATACGCCACCGAGGAACAGAAGAAGAAGTTCATCCCCGGAATCGTGCGCGGCGAGACCCGCTGGTGCCAGGGCTATTCCGAACCCGGCGCGGGCTCCGACCTCGCAGCCCTGCAGACCAAGTGCGAAGACAAGGGCGACCACTATCTGATCAACGGTCAGAAGGTCTGGACCAGCTATGCCGATCAGGCCGACTGGATCTTCTGCCTGGTGCGCACCGACACCACCAAGAAGCACGAAGGCATCTCGTTCGTGCTGTTCGACATGACCACGCCCGGAGTCGATCCGCGTCCGATCAAGCTGATCAGCGGCTCCTCGCCCTTCTGCGAGACCTTCTTCGACAATGTGAAGGTTCCCAAGGACCAGCTGGTCGGCAAGCTCAACGGCGGCTGGGACATCGCCAAGCGCCTGCTGCAGTACGAACGCCAGAACATCTCGGCCAGCGGCTTCGGCGGCGGCGGCGGTCTGGACCTGGTCGACGTGGCCAAGAAGGAGATCGGCGTCGACGAGACCGGTCGTCTGGCTGACGGCGACCTGCGGGCGCGCATCGCCGCCCACCGGATGGACGCCCATGCGTTCGCCCTGACCGTGCGTCGCGCCGAGCAGGAGTCGAAGACCGGCAACGGCCCCAGCGCCGCCGTCTCGATCATCAAGTACGCCGCCGCCAAGATGAACCAGGAGCGCTACGAGCTGATGGTCGAGGCCATGGGCCTGCAGGGCCTGGGCTGGGAGGGCGAAGGCTTCACCAAGGACGAATTGACCGTCACGCGCGGCATGCTGCGCTCGAAGGGCAATTCGATCGAGGGGGGCACCAGCGAAGTGAACCTCAACGTCGTCGCCAAGCGCGTGCTCGGCCTGCTGGATCACCAGTAGTCGATGCTGACCTTCTGGTACGAGTTCGCCTCGACCTACTCCTACCCGGCGGCCATGCGCATCGAGCGACTGGCCGCCGAGGCGGGGGTGGCTGTCGCCTGGCGGCCTCTGCTGATTGGACCGCTGTTTCACGAGCAGCAGGGCCTGACCGACAGCCCCTTCAACAGCTTCCCGGTCAAGGGCGCCTATATGTGGCGCGACCTGCAGCGGGTCTGCGACCGGGAAGGTCTGCCACTAGTCCGTCCCAGCCAGTTTCCGCGCAACGGCATGCTGGCGGCGCGTGTCGCCATCGTCGGACTGGAGGACGGTTGGACGCCAGCCTTCAGCCAGGCGGTCTATCAGGCCAATTTCGTCGACGATCAGGACATCAGCGACCCCGCCGTTCTCGCCCCGCTGATCGCGGCGGTGGGCGCAGGGCCCGAGCATGCTCTGGCCGCCGCGGCGAGCGATCCGGTCAAGGCTCGCCTCAAGGATCACGTCGCCGAAGCCCGCCGCCTGGGCGTGTTCGGCGCGCCAAGTTTCGTCACCGCCGACGGCGAGCTCTTCTGGGGCAACGACCGTCTAGAACAGGCCCTGGAATGGGCCGTCCATCATCAATCGAGGGAGCACGCCTGACATGGCCGTCCTGACCGAAGAACAGACCATGCTGCGCGACGCGGCCAAGGGCTGGACCACTGACAGCGCGCCCGTCGGCGCCCTGCGCAAACTGCGAGACAGCAAATCGGGCCAAAGCTTCGACCCCGCCGCCTGGTCCGAAATGGGCCAGATGGGCTGGGCCGGGGTGATCATTCCCGAAGAGCACAACGGCTCGGCCTTCGGCTATCTGGGGCTGGGTCTGGTGCTGGAAGAGACCGGGCGCAACCTGGTGGCCTCTCCCCTGCTCTCCACCGCCCTGATCGCCGCCTCGGCCCTGAACCTGGCGGGAACCGACGTCCAGAAAGCCGCCTGGCTCGACAAGATCGCCTTGGGCGAAGCGGTCGCCACCCTGGCCGTGGACGAGACCTCTCACCACGCCCCCGCCCGCACCACGCTGGCGGCGACCAAGGCGGGCGATGGCTTTGTCCTCAACGGCTCCAAGACCTTCGTGATCGACGGCGAAGCCGCTGACTTGCTGATCGTCGTGGCGCGCACCGGCGGCAAGCCTGGCGACACCGACGGCCTGACCCTGTTCCTCGTGCCCGGCGACGCGGCCGGTGTGACTCGAACGCACCTGGCCCTGGCGGACTCGCGCGGCGCGGCGCAGATCACCTTCAAGGACGTGTCAGTCGGCGCTGACGCTGTGCTGGGCGAAGTCGACAAGGGCTGGGCGGTGCTTGAGCCGACCCTGGATCGCGCCTATGCCGGCATCGCCGCCGAAATGCTGGGCACCGCAAACGCCGCCTTCGACATCACCCTGGACTACCTGAAGACCCGCACCCAGTTCGGACAGGTCATCGGCACATTCCAGGCGTTGCAACATCGGGCGGCCAAGCTGTTTACGGACCTGGAGACCACCCGTTCATGCGTCGAGGCTGCACTCGAAGCCTTTGATGCCGGCGGCGACACCCGCGCCCTGGCCTCGCTCGCCAAGGCCAAGGCCTGCGAAGTGCTGCATCTGGCCTCCAACGAGATGGTCCAGATGCATGGCGGGATCGGCATGACCGACGCCCACGATTCCGGACTCTACATGAAGCGCGCCCGCGTGGCTGAAGCGCTGTTTGGCGGCGCGGCGTTCCATCGCGACCGTTACGCACGCCTTCAAGGCTTTTGACCTTACGCGCCCATCCCCTGAACAGGGGATGGGCGGCCCTCTCCAAGGCCGCATTTCATTGATCGGCACAGCGGAGCGATGCTCGGCTGAGAGCCATGGCGTGAGAATGCTATGACGCGGCTCGGCAAGGCGATCAGCGCCTGAGCGAACGCCCCTAGGTTAGAGATACGCTAGCGCTTGCGGATCGGCATTGGCGCGTGGGCCAGCCGCAGCAGATTGGCTGCACCCGGAGCGCCGAAAGGCGTGCCCGCCACGATCAACAGGCGCTCTCCCGGCGCCACCAGTCCCAGTTCCAGCGCTCGGCTGGCCGCGTCGGTGGTGACGACCTCAAGGCTGTCAGGCTGGGCGCTGACGCGCGGCTCAACGCCCCAGACCAGCGTCATGCGGCGCACGGCATTGATCTCGGGCGACAAGGCCAGAACCGGCTGAAGCGGGCGCTCGCGCGCCAGACGACGGGCCGTGGCGCCGGTCGTGGTGAACGCCACCAGGCACTTGGTCGAGCCGGCCTTGGCGGCGCCCGCGGCGGCAACCACCAGAACATCCGCGTCGTCGTCCTGATGCGGCTGCTCGGCCTGCATCAGCTCAGGCCAGCGCGGATCGCGCTCAACCCGCTCGATGATACGATTCATCATCGAGACGGATTCTTCAGGATAGTCGCCGGCGGCGGACTCGGCCGACAGCATGACCGCGTCCGCGCCCTCATAAACTGCATTGGCGACATCCGACGCCTCGGCCCGCGTGGGCGTCGGCGAACTGGTCATGGATTCCAGCATCTGGGTGGCGACGATCACCGGGATGCCGCGCTCGCGCGCCGCCCGCAGGATGATTTTCTGGGCGACCGGCACCTCTTCGGGCGCCATCTCGACGCCAAGGTCGCCCCGCGCGACCATCACGCCGTCACACAGATCCATGATCGCGCCGAGGCATTCCAGCGCCTGGGGCTTCTCGATCTTGGCCAGCACGGCGGCGCGACCTTCGACGATGCGGCGCAATTCGGCCATGTCTTCCGGAGCCTGCACAAACGACAGGGCGACCCAGTCGACGCCCAGACGCAGGGCGAAAGCCAGATCCTCGCGGTCCTTCGGCGTCAGGGGCGACATCGGGATGACGACATCCGGCACCGCCACGCCCTTGCGCTCCGACAGCTTGCCGCCGTTGACCACCTTGGTGTTGGCATAGCCAGGCCCGGCGTCGGTGACCGTCATCCGCAGCTTTCCGTCGTCCAGCAGCAGGGTCGCGCCAGGACGCATGGCCACCAGAATTTCCGGATGCGGCAGGCAAACGCGCGTCTCGTCGCCGGGCGTAGCGTCGTCGTCGAAACGGAACGCCTGGCCGGCCTTCAGCTGCACCGGTCCGTTGGCGAACTTGCCGACGCGCAGCTTGGGTCCCTGCAGGTCGGCCAGAATACCCAGCGGCCGACCGACAATAGGCTCGGCCGCGCGGATCGCGGCATAGACGGCGGCATGGGTCTCATGCGCGCCGTGGCTGAAGTTCAGGCGGAAGACATCCGCCCCGGCCCTGGCCAGGGTGATGATCATCTCCGGCGAACTCGAGGCCGGGCCAATGGTGGCGACGATGCGGGAACGACGCGCGCGGATCATGCGGCCGCTCCTTCTAGGAAAGCATGGGGTGCTGAGGTCAGGGGCAGACGGCGTCGCCCTCGTTGGAGGCCAACCGGATTTCGGTAAAGGCCAGGGCGAACCGTCCCGTCGTCGACAAGGCAAACGGGGAGGAAACATGCTCCATGTCCACGCCCTTGGCCTTGAAACAGGAAAGTTTGATCTTGGCCGTACGCCATTCGCCAATTTTCCCGCTGGAGAAAGTTGACGTTACGTCTAGCGCCGCGCCGCAGGATTCGCCACAGGCGATCGCTAGGGAAACCGGTTTCTCCGGCGCGACATCGACCCGGTAGCGGATCGACACAGCCATGTCGCCAGTGGTCTGGCGGGACAGGTCCACGGCTTGGCCCATGACCTGGAGCGCGCCATTGCCCTCTCCGCTCCATTCGGCGAGGCGCGCATTCTCCTGGGCGCCGGCGTCGATCGGCCGGACCGCCAGCGCTCCGCCGATGTTCAGGGTCCAGGGGGCTGGTGCGCGGCCGGCAATGAAATAGCGGTCGACATTGACGGCCGCCGACACCACGCCGGGATCTTCCGACAAGGTCGCGACCTTGCCCGGCTTGGCGTAGCTCAGGCCGTAGCCATAGGCGAACTGCGGATCATAACCGGCATCACCGCGATTGAGCGGCGCCTGATTGGCGCGCCTGGGCCAGGAGAAGGACAGCTTGCCCTTGAAGTCATGGCGCGACTTGCCGGCCTTGTCGCCGATCAGGACATCCGCGACCCCGCCCCCTTCGCTGCCCGGAAGCCAGGCAGCGACGAAGGCATCCGAGGCATTGATCTCGGGGTTGGTCCAGAGCGGACGACCGGTCAAAAACACGGCGACCACGGGGATACCCTGGGCCTTGAGTGACTTGATCAGGGCCAGATCCGTCTTGTCGCCGGGCTGATACTCCAGATTGGTCACATCGCCCTGGAACTCGGCATAAGGGTTCTCGCCAAACACCACCACCGCCACATCGGGACGGGTCTTGAAGGCGCCGTCGCGGGCCAGTTCAGCCTGTCCACCGCTCGCCTTCACCGCGTCGGCTATACCGGCATAGATGGACTGGCCGCCTGGGAAGTCGCTGTTCTTGTTGCCCGTGCCCTGCCAGGTCAGGGTCCAGCCGCCGGCCTGTTTGCCGATGTCGTCGGCGCCGTCGCCGGCGACCAGCACCTTGGCCGAACTCTTGATCGGCAGAACGCCCTGATTCTTCAGCAGCACCAGTGACTTACGAACAGCTTCTCGCGCCACAGCCCTGTGCTCGGGCGCACCCAGCAGCTCGAACTTGCCTTCCAGGGGACGCTTGCCGCCGAACAGGCCCGCCTTGACCTTGACCCGCAGCACGCGGCGCACGGCGTCGTCGATGCGAGCCATCGGGATCGTGCCGTCCCTCACCTGGGCCAGGGTGTTGTCGAACAGGCCCTTCCAGCTGTCGGGCGCCATGACCATGTCCATGCCGGCGATATAGGCCTGCGGACAGTTGGTGTTGGTGCAGCCATCGACCTGGCCGTGGGCATTCCAGTCGCCGACGATGAAGCCGTCGAAGCCCATGCGCTCCTTGAGGACGCCCGTCTGCAGGCTCTTGTTGCCGGTGTGCTTGACCCCGTTCCAGCTCGAGAACGAGACCATGACGGTCAGGATCCCGGCGTCGATGGCGGGCGGATAGCCCTGGGCGTGCAATCGGATCAGGTCCTGCTCGGAGATCAGGGCGTCGCCCTGGTCCTTGCCGCCCTCGGTGCCGCCATCGCCAACGAAGTGCTTGGCCGACCCGACAACATGGTTCGTGGCAAGGGCTTGCCCGGATTTAAGAACACCCTGCAGGCCCAGGGTCATGGGCCCCGCATAGGCCTTCACCACCTCTGGGTCCTCGGCATAGCCCTCATAGGCTCGCCCCCAGCGCTCGTCGCGCGGCACGGCCACAGTGGGGCCGAACGTCCAGTCGGCGCCGGTCGCGGCGACCTCGGCGGCGGTGACCTCACCGATGCGGCGGATTAGGTCCGGGTCGCGCGCGGCCCCCAGGCCAACATTGTGCGGGAATACCGTCGCGCCGACGATGTTGTTGTGACCATGCACAGCGTCAATGCCGAAGATGATCGGGATCGCCGTGTGACCGTCGCGCTTCTCCAGCGCCACGGCGCGATAGGCCTTGATCCAGTCCACCCATTTTGCCGGCGCGGCGCGGTCATCTCCGCCCGGCGCGGTGTTTCCGCCGGCCTCGACCGAACCCAGCGGGTACTTCCGTAGCTCGTCCGGCGTGATCGCGGAGCCGTCGGCCATGATGGTCTGCCCCACCTTTTCTTCAAGGCTCATGCGCGACATCAGGTCGGTGATGAAGGCCTCGGTCCTGGCGTCGGTGATCGACTTGGGGCTCGCCGCCTTGGGCCAGAGTTCCGGATGCGCCAAGGCCGACGGCGTCTGGGCGATCCCCACGCCGCCGAGGCTTCCGGCGATCAGAAGAGCGAGAACCGAGGCGTGGGCGGAGCGGCGACGAGCGAACATGAAACTTCCCGTGGTGGCGCGGAGCCGGCGCAAATTGGCCGGCATGAAGAAAAGGCTCGACGCAGCGCGCAGGTGCGCCGCGTCGAGAAGCACGCGCCTAGAGGCCTCGACACGAGGCGACGACCAGCGAACACGCGCGGTCCGGCGAAATATGTAGCGAGATCAAGGTCTCCTCCGGACGCCGCTTGAAAGCGACGTTCTTGGTTGGGGCCATGACAACGTAATCAGACAGCGCTGTCAACTATGATCTATCCCCCTGGCGTCCAGTAGAGGCTAGACCGCCGCTGGACCTGTCGATTCACGGACCACCAGTTCGAAATCCAGCAGCTTTGAGGGCGGAAGCTCGCCCTCGTCCCACGACACCCCGTTCAGCAGCATGTCGGCCGCCGCCCCCGCCATCGCGGCGATCGGCTGACGGACGGTGGTCAGCTGCGGCCAGACGACCTTGGCGCCCGGTGTGTCGTCGAACCCGGCCACGGACAGGGTTTCGGGCACATTCAGCCGCAGTCGGTTGGCGACGGCCATGACGCCCAGCGCCATGTCGTCATTGCTGGCGAACACGGCCGTGGGCCGGTCGCCGCCAGTCAGCAACCGTTCTGCCGCCTCAAAGCCGGAGCGAAACGAGAAGTAGCCCTGCTCCACCCGCTCAGGCCGAACCGTCAGGCCGCTATCGGCCATCGCCTCCATGAAGCCCTGATGGCGCAGATGCGAAGCGCCGTGATCGGGGTGGCCGATGATGAAGCCAATGTCGCGGTGACCCAGTTCGATCAGGTGCTTGGTCATCTCATAGGCGGCCAGCCGGTCGTCCATGCCGACCCGGGCTGAACGGTCCAGGTCGCTGCCGGGCGAGATGCGCACATACGGCACCTGCTCCCGCTCCAGCGCCGCCAGCACGACAGGATGGTCACAGACCGGCGCCGTGAGGATGACGCCATCCATCCGCAGGGTCGCCAACATGGGCGCGACCTGGTCCTCGACATTGTCGGCCGTGGAATCGAGCGGCTCGACAATGAGGTGATAGCCCTCCTCCCGACACCGCGCGATGGCGCCCAGCTGGACATCGGTGATGTAGCCGGGGCTGGGGTTGTCGAAGAAGACGCCAATCAGATAGGCCTTCGATCCCGCCAGGCTGCGAGCCGAAATATTGGGGCGATAGTGTAGCGCCGCCACCGCCGCCTGCACCCGATCGCGGGTGTCGGCCTTGACGTTGGGTTCGCGATTAAGGACGCGCGAGACAGTCTTGATCGAGACGCCCGACTGTCGGGCGACATCATGGATAGTGATCTTCGAGCTCAATTCCGCCCCTCGCGCTAGAGCCTTTTGGGGCTCTAAATCATGCTTTGAGCGTGGCAGACGCCAAAACCGGCGCCCACCTTAGGCTGCCACGCTCGCCGATTCATTCGGCTTGTCCGGCAATAAGCCATGACAGCCTTGTCATGGCGAGCCCCTGCGCGCGCGTAAGGGCAGCCTTGGGCTAGGAGATTGAGGCGTATCCTTCCGGCGTCAGGGCCACGGCTGCTCCGATCAAGGCGGTATAGGGATGCATGACCACATGGGTCGGTATGGATTTCATGTAGTCGACAAACCGGCCCTTGGCCTCGAAGCGGGCGCGGAACGGGCCAGTCTCCAGCAATTCGACAATCTTGGCGCCGATGCCACCGGCGATGAACACGCCGCCTCGGGCCCCCAGGGCCAGGGCCAGGTCCCCCGCCGTCGAACCGAGAATGGCGCAGAACCGGTTCACGGTCGCCAGACTGTCGGCGCAACCGTCCAGAGCCCGCTCGCTGATCTGCTTGGCCGGCAGAGACTCGACCTTGCGGCCCTCGGCGGCAGCCAGGATCGTGTGCAGATCCTCCATGCCGGGGCCAGACAGGATGCGTTCGATCGACACCCGGCCGAACTGCTTGGTCAGGGCGCGCAGGATCTCGATTTCAATCTCGTCGGTCGGCGCGAAGGCGATGTGGCCACCTTCCGTCGTCAGGGGCGTATCGACCCCGTGGCGGCGGGCCATGCCGGCGACGCCAAATCCTGTTCCAGGACCAAGGATCGCCAGATCCCCCTCACCGGACGTCGGCAAGCTACCGATCTGGCGCAGGTCCTTGGGCGACAGGCGCGGCGCGGCCAAGGCCTGGGCCGTGAAGTCGTTGATCAGGGTCGCCTTTCGAAAGCCGCCAGCCCGGCGCAGACTGTCTTCCGAGATCCGCCAGTCCAGATTGGTCATATGGACCGTGCCGTGCTCGATGGGACCCGCCACGGCGACCACGGCCTGATCGGGATGCTTGACCCCGACCTTGTGCAGATAGTCCTCGATGGCATCTTCGGCCGTGGCGTAGTCCTCGCCCTTATAGGCCGTCGGTTCGATCAGGCGGGGATCAGGCCCATCGAATTCCACCAGGGCGAAACGCGCGTTGGTTCCGCCGATGTCGCCGACCAGGCCAAGCCCGCCGTCCTTCAAGCCGTTCATCTAGACTGCTTCCTCAAGCAAACAGCACGGAGGCGCCGTGGTCGGCAGGGCCGACCCCCGCACGCATCCAGCCGAACAATTCCCGCCCAAAGCCCGGCTTGGACGCCGGGACATTTGCTGGAGTCCGAGCGAGCAAGATCGCCTCGTCCACCAGCACTTTCAGTTCGCCATTCGCAGCGTCGACCGTGATCACGTCGCCGTCCTGAACATAGGCCAGCATACCGCCCTTGGCGGCTTCCGGCGTGACGTGAATCGCCGCTGGGGTCTTGCCCGATGCGCCCGACATGCGGCCGTCGGTGACGAGCGCCACCTTGAAGCCGCGGTCGAGCAGCACAGAGATCGACGGCGACAGATTATGCAGCTCCGGCATGCCGTTGGCGGCCGGGCCCTGGAAGCGCATCACCACCACGACGTCGCGGTCCAGTTCACCGCGCTTGAAGGCGGCGATGAAGTCTTCCTGTTCCTGAAACACCGCCGCCGGGGCGGTGATGGTGTGATGCTCGGGTTTCACGGCCGAGATCTTCATCACCCCGCGACCGATATTGCCGCCCAGCATGCGCAGGCCGCCCTCGGGACTGAAGGCGTCGGAAACCGGGCGCACGATGGCGGTGTCAAGCGACTCCGCCGCGCCATCCCGCCACACCAGCTGGCCATCTTCGAGGGCCGGCTCCTGGGTGTAACGCGACAGGCCTGGGCCCGCGATGGTCAGGACGTCTTCGTGGGCGAGCCCGGCCTTCAGGAGTTCGCGGATCACCAAGGCCATGCCGCCTGCGGCCTGGAAGTGGTTCACATCCGCCGAGCCGTTGGGGTAGACGCGGGCCAGCAGCGGCGTGGCCTTGGAGATCTCGTCCAGGTCTTCCAGCGTCAGGATCACGCCGGCGGCATGGGCCATGGCGACCAGGTGCAGGGCCAGATTGGTCGAACCACCGGTGGCCATCAGGCCAACCACGCCGTTGACGACCGACTTCTCGTCGATCATGCGGCCGACCGGGATGAACTCATTGCCCTTGTTGGTGACAGCTGCGGCGCGGCGAGCGGCCTCCTTGACCAGCGCCTCGCGCAGCGGGGTGTTGGGATGCACGAAGGCCGAACCAGGCAGATGGAAGCCCATTAGCTCCATCAGCATCTGGTTGGTGTTAGCCGTGCCATAGAAGGTGCAGGTGCCCGGCCCGTGATAGCTTGCGCTCTCGGCCTCAAGCAATTCCTCGCGGCCGACCTTGCCCTCGGCATAAAGGGCGCGGATACGGGCCTTTTCCGAATTGGGCAGGCCCGAGGTCATCGGGCCGGCCGGCACGAACAGCGCCGGCAGATGGCTGAACGTCAGGGCCCCGATCACCAGGCCCGGTACGATCTTGTCGCAAACGCCAAGATAGAGCGCGCTGTCGAAGGCGTCATGGGTCAGGGCGATGGCCGTGGCCATGGCGATGACGTCGCGCGAAAACAGCGACAACTCCATACCCGGGCGGCCCTGGGTGACGCCATCGCACATGGCCGGCACACCGCCGGCGAACTGGGCGGTAGCCCCGACCTCACGCGCGGCGACCTTGATCAGCGCGGGATACTCTTCCAGCGGCTGGTGGGCCGACAGCATGTCGTTATAGGCCGAGACAATGCCGATATTGGGCGCGTTGGGATCCAGCGCCCGCACCTTGTCGACGCCCGGTGAGGCGGCGAACGCATGGGCCCAGTTGGCGCAGGACAGCTTGGCCCGACCCGGCTGGTTGGCGATCGCCGCCTCCATGTTGGCCAGATAGGCGGCGCGGCTGTCGCGGCTGCGCTCGACGATCCGTGCGGTGACCTTGGCGATGACCGGATTGAGGCTCATGACGACTACTCCGCCCACAGGATGCGGACCCTGGCGCGGTCCTGTTTGAGGATGGACGCAACCGGCAGGGCCGGATCGATGGGCCCTGCCAACAGGGCGCGCTTGGCCTCGCCAGTCACCAGCAACACGATCAGATCGGCGCGGGTCAGAGCCGCAAAGGTCAGGCTGAGGCGAGGAATATCGGGCGCAGGCGAGCCAGCGGGCGCGGCCACGACCAGACGTTCCGACGCGGGATCCAGCCCCTGAGCCAGCATGGGCGAGCCCGGAAAGAGCGAGGCGAAGTGGCCATCGGCCCCGACGCCGAGCAGCACCGCCCCGAACGGCATGGCGGCGGCGACGCCGGCCTCGGCCTTCAAGGCGGAGTCTTCCTGGCTGACGCCCGCGAAATAGAGCGGGGCGAACTGGGCCTTGGCCGCTTCGCCGACCAGCAGATGGCGGCGGACCAGACCTTCGTTGCTGCCCGCGTGAGACGGCGGCACGAAGCGGTCGTCGCTCAGCGTCACCACGATCTTATCCCAGGGCGCGATCATGGTCGCCAGGCGGTCGTACACGGGCGCCGGCGTGGTGCCGCCTGTCGCCGCGAAGCCGGCCTGGCCACGCTTGGCGACGGCGGTGGTCAGGGTCGACGCCAGCACCGAGGCGGCGGCGTCGTAGAGGTCTTCACGCGTGTTGAAGGTTTCGATCTGGGGCTGGTTCATGATCAGGCCTTCCAGGCTCGGCCGCCGGGCGAAATCAGGCCCGCTGAGGAGTGCGGTCCCCAGGTGCCCGCCGCATAGGGCGCGGGCTCGATATTGGCCGCGGCCCAGGCGGCCGAGACGCCGTCGATGAACTTCCAGGCCTGCTCAACCTCGTCACGCCGTACGAAAAGGGTGCGGTCGCCGCGGAAAACATCGAGGAACAGCTTTTCGTAGGCGATCCGGCGACGGCCGCCGCTCTGGCTGAACGACAGCGACAGCGGCAGCGATTGCAGACGCATGCCCTCTTCCGACAGCCCCGGACGCTTGTTCATCAGGGTCAGGACGATATTCTCGTCGGGCTGCAGATCGATGACCAGGCGGTTGGAGAAAAGGTCCCCATCCGTCGCCTGACCGAAGATGTTGTGCGGCAACGCCTTGAACTGCACGACGATCTGGGTGCGGCGGTCGGGCAGGTTCTTGCCGGTGCGCAGGAAGAACGGCACGCCGTCCCAGCGCCAGTTGTCGATCGCCACCTTCATCGCCACGAAGGTCTCGGTCTTGGTGGCCTTGCCGACCTCCTGCAGATAGCCCTCGCGCGCGCCGCCTTCGACGACGCCGGCCACATACTGACCACGCACCGTGTCATGGGCCACAGTGTCCTTGTTGAAGGGCCGCAGGCTGCGAAGAACCTTGACCTTCTCGTCACGCATGGCGTCCGGATCGAAACCTGAGGGCGCCTCCATGGCGACAAGGCAAAGGAGCTGCAGCATATGGTTCTGCACCATGTCCCGCAGCGCGCCGTATTCGTCATAATAGGGCCAGCGATCACCGACCTTTTCAGTCTCGGCGATGGTGATCTGGACGTGGTCGATCGTGTTGCGGTCCCACAGGGGCTCGAACAGCACGTTGGCAAAGCGCAGGGCCGTCAGGTTCTGGACCGTTTCCTTGCCCAGATAGTGGTCGATGCGGAAGATCTGCTCTTCGCCGACCACGGCGCCGACCGCAGCGTTAGTCTTGCGCGAGCTTTCCAGGTCGCGGCCGATAGGCTTTTCGAGGACCAGACGGGACTTCGGA
The DNA here is from genome assembly GCF_058680895.1 of Caulobacter sp. GSs2. Next base: position 913,535 of record NZ_CM178725.1, read on the forward strand.
CCCGTTAGGCCTGCGGATTGGAGCGCATTGCAGACCGGGCCGTAGAGGCTGGGCGACAGGGCGAAATACACCACCAGCGAGCCGTGCTCGCCGATGCGCTCGGCCAGCTTGGCCGCCCCCTCATCCTTGGTCATGTCGACGGAAAGGTAGTCCAGCCGGGCCGCCAGGCGGTTCCAGGCGGCTTCCTCGACGGTGGCGCGCTTGCCCAGTTGCTCGCGAACCAGCGCCTTGTAGCTCGCACCATCTCCCTCGCCACGCGCGACGGCGACGATCCTCAGATCGTGCGACAGAAGGCGGTCGACCTCCAGGAAATAGAGCGAAGGCAGCAGCATGCGCAGCGCCAGATCCCCAGCGCCGCCAAGCAGCACCAGAACATCACGGCCATTTTCGCCGTCGTTGGTCATATTCACTAGATCTTCCACCCTATGACAACGTTGTCATGACACGCTTGCTCAAGCTTGGCAAGCCGCTGTCACCGACGTTCCGCCCGGGAAGTCGGGCGGCGCTCTAACTAGGCCAAACGCGCGAAGCTCGCCATAAGACCAATCGCGTTTTACGGGATGATTGTCGCGCGCTCAGCGGCGCGTTGGGCACGCGGGTTGCGGAGTGGCGGCGATTTCGGAGATCCGGCGAAATTTCCTTGCGGGCTAGCCCCGCGCGGGCGATCCGGCAGGGCGGGCCGCCCGGAAGCGGTCTTTCATCTTGGCCACCCATCCGCCGAACGCCTCGTTGTCGGCGGTCACGCGACCAAAGTCAGCGCTCGACAGCGATTCGACGTTCATGCCCGACAGGGCGACACGCAGCCCCTCGGGATTGCGCGCCCCCTCGACAAAACCGGAATAGCGCTGACGCAGACGGCCAAGTGATACATCGTCGTCGGCCAGGCTATAGGCCACCCCTGCGCGCAACAGTCGGGCTTCCTCACCTGCGGCCAGAGCCCCCGGACCCTTCCACCGGTCGCCCAGCGACTTTTCATACAGGCTGGCGGCGGCTGGCCAGGTGCGCTGCTTCCAGGCGATCTCGGCGCGGATATCCTGGGAGTCACGGCTGTTGTCGTTCTCGACCAGTTCAAGCGCCGCGTCGTAGCGGCCAAGACCCATATAGGCTCGCGCCGTGGCCAGGCGACGCTCGGCGTTCAAGGCCGGCGGCAGGATCGTGGTGCGGCTCTCGTTGATGGCCTGCAGCGCGCTCTCGGGCTGCTTGTTCATCAGATAGATCCAGGCCAGGTCCGTCGCCACCTGGGCCTTGGGCACACCGTCGAGACGGTTGTCGACCTGATATTTCAGCAACTTGCCGGCTTCATCCAGCAGGTCGACATCCACCAGGCGGCGCACGAGATTGCGCACCATCTGGTCGCCGTCAGCGCCCAGCGGGGTCAGGTCCTGGAAATCATAGAACAGGCCGACGGCCTGGATCGGCTGCATGCCGTCGGCCAGGCCGTCGAGGAACAGGGCCCGGAACGCGCCATTGAGGTCCCTGCGCAGCCCGATCGCCTCCGGGTGATCGGGCTGGTTGTTCCCGGCCGAGTGCAGAACCTCCAGCGCCTCGCGATAGCGGCCCTGGTCGATGAACAGCTTGCCCAGACCGCGAATGGTCTCCAGTTCGACGCCGTCGCCGCGCCAGCGGAAGCGGAGCTGGTTGAGCTCGCTGGCTGCGGCCGCCGCGTCGATCTGGCCCTTGGCAAGCCGGATCTGGGTCGCATGCAGCATGGCGGGCGCGGCGATGCGATCTATCGGCGCCTTGGCGATGGCCTGGAACATGCGCAGGGCGCGGCTCTTCTCGCCTTTGGCCTCAAAGAGGCGCGCCTGGGTCAGACGGATATCAAGCTGGTCCTCAACAGGGATCTTGGGCTGGCTCAAAGCGTCAGCGACCAGACGCGCGGCGCCAACAAGATCGCCGGTCCCCAGGGCAGCCTTGGCCTGGGCATGCTGGAAGCGCGCGCGCCAGAGCGCCGGAAAAAGGTCGAGCGCCCGGCCGCCGGTGGCGAATTTCTGGCGCGCGTCGACCCACTCGCCCTGCTGCGCGGCGATATAGCCACGCCACTGCGCACTTGAAGCGTCGTCAGCCAGGACGGGCGACGCAAAATCAGTTTCGGCTTCGGCCAAACGATTGGCCATCACCCGCGCCACGCCGCGCAGACCACGGAACTCGGCGTCGCCCATCAGCGTCTGGTGCTTGCGGGCTGCGGCGTTGAGAACCCCTATGGCCTCATAGGACATCCCGGAGCCGACCAGGAACCGCGCCAAAGCCATGCGGGCGCCGATGTCGCCGCTCTTGTCTTCGCCCTCCCCCGCTGCGGAGATGGCGCCCTGCAGCGCGTTATAGCGCGCCAGGAACCCGCCCGACCCGGTCTTGGGCCAGTTGTCGAGATCGATCAGGGCGGGCATGGCCATCGGCTGCGGGGCGCCGGCGGCGGCCTCTTCCGGAGCCTTGGCGGCCGAAAGCGGTGAGAGCACCAGCCCCTTGGGCCGACCGATGCGCAACAGGTCGCCATCGATCGAGACCATCAGGTCACTGGCATAGGTTTCCGCGGCCAGACCCTGGGCGGAGGGCAGCAGCGCCATCTCGACATATTCACGACGCGACGGCAAGCCCTTGGACGGCGCCAAGGCCGGCGCGACAAGGAGGCGGTCGCCAACGGCGGGATCATTGACCCAGACCGCCTTGGTGACGCCGGCCAGGGCCGCAGTCAGGGTAGCGGGTGTGACGGTCTCATCCCGGGCCACGCGGATGGAGTCGGGCGTAGCCTGCGAACCGGCGCCCAGGCTGATCGACCACTGACCACCCTGCCCCTCGGCATAGTAGGGCGTGCCGAGCGGCGTAACGATGCGCAGGGCGCTGTAGTCGGCGCCTTTGAAGACCTGGATCCTGGAATAATGGGCGCTGGAGCCTGGAATCTTCGAGATGTCCAGGCGCGCAGGGGTGTCGAACACCACCCACACCGCCTCGCCGCGACGGAACACGGCGGCGCCGGACGGCGCGGCCCAGTTGAAGGCCAGCCGCACCTGGCCATCGACCTTTTCGTATCCCGCCTTGACCACGCCGCCCGGCGGCATGGGATTGGGACGGCCGACCGGGGCGACGTGCGCCGGCGAGTGGGCGGCGTCGGCCATGGCGCCCGCACGGGCAAAGATATTGACGAAGTCGGCGCCGTCCGCGTTGCCCACGCGGGCCTCGGCGTCGTCTGCCAGGGTGATGACAATTTCCAGCGCCCCGCCCTTATGACGGGCCTCGGCGGATTTCACCCAGCGCGGCGGGTTCAGCCGCAGGGTCGACATGTCGGGGTTGGCGTCGCGATTGAAGCGCAGGGTCAGGACCTGACCGTCGCGCTTTGACGTCATGCGGGCGCCGCCGGCCCAATGGAATTCCAGACGGCTAAATTCGGCCGCCTGAGCAACGCGCACATCAAGGGCGCCGCGCGACGCGGCGACAGGACCGGCGGCGTTGACCGACGGCGCCGCCACGCTGGCGATGCAAACCGCCGCGACGCTGGACCGCAGGATCGCGCGAAGGCTCATGGAACGCCTAACCGGCCTTCTTGGGCGCAGCGGCGCCCGCCAGCGGCGCGGCGGACGCCTGCTTGCCCTGGGCGTTCGCGTCGGCCGCAGGCGCTGCGTTCTCGGCAACCGCGGCCTTGCCCTTGTTGATGACGTCGTTGGCGAAGCGGTTGGCCAGACGCTCCGTCAGGGCCTTGGCGTCGACCGGGGTCATGTTCGCCAGGATCAGGCTGAGCGTGCGCTCCTTCATCTTGGCGGCGATCGGCAGACGAACCGAATCTTCCAGGATCGTCATCCGCGCGGCGGCGTCCTTGGGCTTCATGCTCGAGAACACGGTGACCATGCGGTCGACCTCGGCCGACTTCTGGCTGTCAGCCTGGCCAAGAAGACCCTGGATATCGCCCTTGAGGCCGTTCAGCGCCTTGACCTTGGCGTCCAGCTTGGCTTCTGCGGCAGCCAGCAATTGCAGTTGCACGTCAATATCCTGCTCGCGCTGGTCCAGTTGGCCGCGACGCGCGCCCAGGCTTTGCAGGATGCGCAGTTCAGCGGGCGACAGACCGGCCTCTCGGGCCAGATCGGTCACCGAAGGAGCGCAAACGCGGGGCGGAACCGACGAAGCCGCTGAGGCGGCGGCGTCATGACCAGCAGACTCGGCCGACTTTGCCACTTCGCCTTGTTCGGCCTTGGCGTCCGGTTTGACCACACCCTCAGCAAAGGCCTTGGCGCCACCGAGCATGTCCGGCAGCGACTTGGCGCCGGCCAAGGCGTTGACAGCCAGAACGCCGCCAACGGCGACGCCGACGAGCGGGAGAATACGAGGAATGTTCTTCATCACCGGGCTCTGAAACTGGGTCCGGGACGCGGCGGATCGACCGGGCCCTCGAAGAGGTCATCATCAACCCGCGCTCGTGAACGCGGGGTTTCCTTGGCGACACTAGGTCGCGGGTCGAGGTTGGCGCGGGCGGAAGACTCGATTGGCCGACTGGCCTTGGCTTCACGATCCAGCAGGCGCTCGAAATCCTCGGCCTTGAGGCGGCGGTCCGCCTTCGGCTCGGAGGCCTCCATACGCGCAGCCACAGGGGCCGAGGCGGCGGCGGGCGGCGGGGTCACCATCGGGCGATTGAGGCGCTCGTCGAGCTTGGCGGCAAGGACCGTGGCGCGCTCGATGCGATCGGCCAGGGCTTCGGAAGCCTCGTCGGTGGCGGCGCGCAGATCAGCCAGACCCTGTTCAGCCCGCGCGGCGGCTTGATCCAGGTCGGCCACGGCCTTGGCGAAGCCGACATGGCTGTCGCGCAGGGCCTTGAGGCGACGCTCAAGTCGCCAGCCAAAGCCCAAGGCTACAATCAGCAGCACCGCGAGCAAACCATTCATGGCGACGGCGACGAGGCTCATTTCAGCTTTTGAACCGCTTTCTTGGCCGCAGGCGACAGCGGCGCCTCGGCGCGGATGGCGATGGAGTGATTGCGACGTCCCATGCGACCGCGCGTCAGCGGGATCGCCCCGGCGCGCAGCTCGACCAGACTATCAGGCGTGGCGTTCAGCATCATGGTGTCGCCGACCTGAAGGTTCAGCACCTTTGACAGCGGCAGCTGCTGCTCGTCGAGAACGGCGCGGACCTCCATCTGGGTGGTCCAGAGTTCGGTGGCCAAGTGGCCTTCCCAGATGTTGTCGCGGCCGAACTTCTCGCCCATGAACTGCTGCAGCAGCATCTTGCGGATGGGCTCCAGCGTCGCATAGGGCAGCAGCAGTTCGATACGGCCGCCGCGGTCTTCCATGTCGATGCGAAGCTTGACCAGGATCGCGGCGTTGGCGGGCCGGGCGATGGCGGCGAAGCGCGGGTTGGTCTCCAGACGATCCAGCGAGAACGAGACCGGATGCAGCGGCTCGAACGCGGCCTTCAGGTCGTGCAGGACCACTTCGATCATCCGCTGCACCAGCACCCGCTCGATGGTGGTGTAGGGGCGACCTTCGATGCGCATGGCCGCCGTGCCGCGACGGCCGCCCAGCAGCACGTCGACGATCGAGTAGATCAGGTTGGAGTCGACGGTCAGCAGGCCGTAGTTGTCCAGTTCCTCGGCCCGGAACACCGCCAGGATGGCCGGCAGCGGGATCGAGTTCAGATAGTCGCCGAAACGGATCGAGCTGATGTTGTCGAGGCTGACTTCGACGTTGTCGCTGGTGAAATTGCGCAGGCTGGTGGTCATCAACCGCACCAGGCGGTCGAAGACGATTTCGAGCATCGGCAGACGCTCGTAGCTGACCAGAGCCGAGTTGATGATCGCCCGGATACCGGTGCGGTCGTCGTTGCCGTCGCCCGACAGGTCGAAGCCCAGCAGGCTGTCGATTTCATCCTGGTTCAGGATCCGCTCGGATCCCGCCATGTCGCCGCCGCCGCCGTCGTCCCAGCCGCCGCCGCCCATGCCACCGCTGAAGTCGCCGAATTCGCTCGCAGCCCCGCCGCCCTCGGCCCCGCCCGGAGGGTTCTGCGAAGCCCATTGGGCCATCGCGGCCTGATCGTCGAGTTCGTCCGCCATGTTGGTTTGCCCAGCCAGCCCCCGAAGGGGCTAGTTGATCAGCATCTCCTCGATCAGGACGGCGTTCACCTTTGACGGCGCGGCGACGAGATTAACCCGACGCAGCAACTCGACGCGGAGTTGGTAGGTGCCCTGGCTACCGTTCAGGTCTTCCGGACGCAGCTCGCGCAGGAAGGTCTGGAACATGTCCTGCAGCCTGGGCAGATTCGGCGTCAGAACCTCGGCCGTTTCCTCGTCGGGCAGCTCGAAGGTCAGCTTCAGCTTCAGGAAGGTCGACTTGCCGTCGGCGGTCTGCATGTTCACGACGATGTCAGGCAGGGTGTAGAAGACGATCCCGTCGGGCCCTTCCTTGATCACCGGCACGCCGGCCGCGCCCTCGGCGCCAGCAGCGGCGCCTTTGTCGCCTTCCTTCTTCTTGTCGTCCTTCTTTTCCTTCTTTTCCTTCTTTTCCTTGCCGTGCTCTTCAGCGCCCTTTTCACCATGGGCTTCGGGCTTGGGCTTCATCAGGAAGAAGGCTGCCGCGCCACCACCGCCCAGTACGAGCACGCCAGCAGCGGCCGCGATCAGAATGATCGGCGGCTTCTTCTTGGCTGGAGCTTCGCCCTCGACAGCGCCCTCTTCGCCTTCAGGGGCGGGAGCTTCCTTGGGGGGTTTTTTGGCCACGCGCGCGGTTCCTTGGAATCTACCCCCGTACTCATGCGCGACCATGGTTAACGATGTGTTTTGGAGGCCAATTCGTCGCAGGCAGAATCCACCCGGCAGACTCCGCCCAACACCCCCGCGTTAACCTTCCTATTGTTTGTTTTTACTGACCTTTTGACGTTGGCACGAAGGTTGCTGACAGGACTGCGGCGCATTTGTCGCGCCAGCCGCCCGAGTTAACTCGTCATGGACAACGCGCTGTATATCGGCCTTTCGCGCCAGATGACGCTCCGCCGCGAGCTGGACATCGTCGCGAACAACATCGCCAACGCCAACACGACGGGCTTCAAGACCGAGGACCTGATGGTCCGGACGGAAGCCGCCAAGCCGGCCCGGACCCTGGGCGGGACCAATCCCGTCAAGTTCGTGCTCGACGACGGCGTGGCGCGTGATTTCACCCAAGGCGCCATGACCAAGACCGGCGGCGACTTTGATGTGGCCATCGAGGGCCAGGGCTTCTTCAAGGTCCAGACGGCCGGCGGCGAGCGCTACACCCGCGACGGCCGCTTCACGACCAACCCCGAAGGCAAGCTGGTCACCCAGACCGGCAATCCCGTGCTGGACGAGGGCGGCACTGAGATCCTCATCGACCCCAAGCAAGGGCCCGTCACCATCGGCAAGGACGGCATCGTCAGCCAGGGCCAGCTGAGCGTCGGCAAGATCGCCGTGGTTCGCGCCGACGACCTGTCATCGCTCAGCAAGGACGGCGACAACCTCTATCGCAACACCGCCAACGCCACCCTCCAGCAGGCGCCCAACGCCGTCGTGCACCAGGGCATGCTGGAATCCTCCAACGTCCAGTCCGTCGTCCAGATCACCAAGCTGATCGAGGTGCAGCGCGCCTACGAGAGCATGGCCAAGATGATGGACAACGCCGCCGAACTGACACGCTCCGCCGTCGAGCGCCTCGGCAAAGCCAATTAAGGGAAACTAGACGATGCAAGCTCTGCGCACCGCCGCGACCGGCATGTCGGCCCAACAGCTGAACGTCGAGGTCATCTCGAACAACATCGCCAACATGAATACGGTTGGCTTCAAGCGTCAGCGGGCCGAGTTCCAGGACCTGCTCTACCAGACCATCGAACGGGCCGGCGCCCAGTCGTCCAGCGACGGCAATGTCGTGCCCACCGGCGTCCAGATCGGTGGCGGCGTGAAGGCCGGCTCGGTCTACCGGATCACCGAGCAGGGCACCCCCACCATGACCAACAACGAGTTGGACGTGGCCATCCAGGGCAAGGGCTATCTGCAGATCCTGATGCCTTCGGGCGAGACGGCCTATACCCGCGCCGGCAACTTCTCGACCAATGACCAGGGCCAGATCGTCACCGACGACGGCTATGCGGTTCAGCCCGGTCTGACCGTGCCGCAGAACGCCACCGCCATCACCATCGGCAAGACCGGCCTGGTCCAGGTGACCCTGCAGGGCCAGACCGCGCCCCAGACCATCGGCCAGCTCGAGTTGGCCAACTTCATGAACGAAGGCGGCCTGGAAGCCATCGGCGACAACCTGTTCATGGAAACCGGCGGTTCGGGTCCGGCCAACATCGCCGCTCCCGGCCAGCCCGGCTTCGGCACCCTGCTGCAGAACTACACGGAGTCCTCGAACGTCGACGCGGTCAGCGAAATCACCGCCCTGATCGTCGCCCAGCGCGCTTACGAGATGAACTCCAAGGTCATCACCACGGCCGACCAGATGCTCCAGGCCACCTCGCAGCTGAGGTCCTAAGCTCATGAAGCGCCTCCTGATCACCGTCTGCGCCCTGGCTCTCGCCGGTCCCGCGCTCGCCGGACAGACCGTTTCGCTGAAGATGGACACCACCGACGCCGACGGCCGCGTCACCCTGGGCGACCTGTTCGACGGAGCGGGGTCGACCTCGGACATCCTGGTCGCCACCCGCATCGGCGCCACCACCGTTCTCGACGCCGGTCAGGTGCAATCGGCCGCTCGCCGCGCCGGCCTGGACTGGAGCAATTCGCAAGGCCTGCGCCGGATTATCGTCCGCCAGGGCGCCGATGGCGGCGGCGCAAGCGGCGGCGTGGTTCGCGCCAAGGGCAATGTGGAAGTTCTTGCCTATGCCCGCAGCCTTACGGCTGGCGAGATCGTGCAGCCCCAGGACCTGATCTGGGTAAAGATGGCCGCCTCGCCCAGCGATGCGCCCCAGGACGCCGACGCGCTGATCGGCATGAGCGCCAAGCGCCCCCTGCGTGAAGGCGCCGCAGCCTCGCTGCGCGATGTGTCCGCCGCCCAGGTGATCAAGAACGGCGACATCATCACTGTGACCTACGAAAACGGCGGCGTTTCCCTTGCCCTGCAAGGAAAAGCCATGTCGGCCGCCGCCGCCGGCGACCTGGTCTCCGTCCAGAACTCACTGTCCAAGAAGATCATCCAGGCGGTCGCGACCGGTCCTGGTTCCGCGATGGTCGGTCCGCAGGCGCAGTCCTTGCAAAACCGATCGTCAGTCCGTTACGCCGCTCGCTAGAGGTCATTCGCATGCGCCCCGCCCTGATCGCCGCCCTCGCCCTGCTCGCCCCGCTCGCCGCCTGCTCGACCGTCACTGAAGCCGTGAAGGGCCCTGAACTGGCCCCCGTCGGCTATCCCGCCCAGCTGGCGCCGATGACCCAGCAATTCGTCGCCTCGCGCGACCAGACGCCCCAGGCGGCGTCCGCCAACTCGCTGTGGCGGGTCGGCGCGCGCGCCTTCTTCAACGACCAGCGCGCCAGCAAGATCGGCGACATCCTGACCGTCCAGATCGATATCGACGACAGCGCCAGCACCAAGAACAACTCGGCCAGCAACCGCGCCTCCACCACCCAGGCCGGCGTCAGCAACTTCCTGGGTCTGGAATCCAGCCTCGGCAAGATCCTGCCGGGCGGCTTCGATCCGGCCAACGCCATCGGCACCAACTCCACCTTCACCAACGCAGGCGGCGGCAGCGTCAGCCGGTCGGAGAAGATCAGCCTGACGATCGCCGCCGTGGTCAGCCAGGTCATGCCCAACGGCAACATGATCATCCAGGGCACGCAGGAAGTGCGCACCAATGCCGAACTGCGCCAACTGACGGTCGCCGGCATCGTCCGTCCGGAAGACATTTCCTCGGCCAACACCATCAAGCACACCCAGATCGCCGAAGCCCGCATCAGCTACGGCGGCCGTGGCGACATCAGCCGCGTCCAGAAGACCCCGGCCGGCCAGGCCCTGGTCGAACGCTTCTCGCCCTTCTGATCCGGCGACGGGCGGTTCGCGCAAGAACCGGCCCGTCCCCCCAAAGACCTTCAGGCGCGGCCCCCCAGGGTGTCCGCGCCTGATGTGTTTCTGGACCCAGCGAAACTCCAGCGCTGCGGCCGCGTTGTTCCAGGCAGGAGAACCGCCATGGGACGTCCGCTCGCCGCACTTGCCGTTCTGGGACTTATGGCCGCCGGCCTGGCGGGTTGCGCCCACGAGACGGTCGCCGACAGCGGCTATCGCTGGGCGTTCCTCAGCGACGCCGGCGAGGCCCCGCGCCTGGCCTATGGCCGGCCTTTCACAGACGATGTGATCCTGATGCTCAGCTGTTCGCCGGGGGCCGACAGCGTCCAGATTTCAGCCGTGGGCCTCAAGGGCCGCGAGATCGTCTTGGCGTCCGCCCGCATCGAAAGCCGATTCACCGCCGAGAAGGCCGGCAGCGCTCTGGTCGAGACCGGCCTGCTGGAAGCGAGCGGCCGGATGAGCGCCCCTGCCCTGGCCGGCTTTCAGCACACCGGCGACCTGACCATCCTGACGAATGGCGACCGGCACAATCTACACGCCAGGCGTGAAGACGAGGGACAGGTGAAAGCGTTCTTCAGGTCGTGCGCCGCGGCCTGATCAGGCCCGGCGGCCCGCCGCCGAGATGTTGTCGATCCCCAGCGCCGACAAGGCGCCGCGCATGATGCCCTCGGCGTCGAGACCCGCCTGGGCGTACATGACATCAGGCTTGTCCTGATCCTGGAAGATATCCGGCAACACCAGGGTGCGGATCTTCAGGCCGCGATCCAGCGCGCCGTGCTCGGCCAGGGCCTGCAGCACGAAGGCGCCGAAACCGCCCATGGCGCCTTCTTCGACTGTGATGATGGCCTCATGCTCACGGGCCAGCCGCAACAGCAGGTCGATGTCCAGCGGCTTGGCGAAGCGGGCGTCGCAGACGGTGGCCGACAGGCCCCGCGCGGCCAGCAGGTCGGCGGCCTTCAGGCTTTCGCCCAGACGGGTGCCGAACGAGACGATGGCGACGCTGGTCCCCTCGCGGACGACGCGCCCCTTGCCGATCTCCAGCGGATCGGCGCGGCCGATCGGCATGTCGAGGCCAAGGCCCTCGCCGCGCGGATAACGGAACGCGCTGGGTCGGTCGTCGATCTCGACGGCGGTGGCGACCATGCGGGCCAGTTCCAGCTCGTCGGCGGCGGCCATCAGGATCATGCCGGGCAAAGCGCCCATGAAGCCGACGTCAAAGGTGCCGGCGTGGGTGGGGCCGTCGGCGCCGACCAGGCCGGCGCGGTCCATGGCGAAGCGCACGGGCAGGCGCTGGATGGCCACGTCGTGGACGACCTGATCATAGCCCCGCTGCAGGAAGGTCGAATAGATCGCCGCGAAAGGCTTCATGCCGTCAGCGGCGAGGCCGGCGGCGAAGGTCACCGCATGCTGCTCGGCGATGCCGACGTCAAAGGTGCGTTCCGGGAACGCCTTCTGGAAGATGTCCAGACCCGTGCCCGAGGGCATGGCGGCGGTGATGGCGACGATCTTGGAGTCGTGCTGCGCCTGCTTGACCAGTTCCTGGGCGAACACCTTGGTGTAGCTGGGCGGACCGGCGGCGGCCTTGTGCTGCTGGCCGGTGACCACGTCGAACTTGACCACGGCGTGAAGCTTGTCGTCAGCCCCTTCGGCCGGGGCATAGCCCTTGCCCTTCTGGGTGACCACGTGGACCAGCACAGGCTTGTCCTCGAACTCGCGGGCGTTCTTCAGCACGCTGACCAGGGCGTCCATGTCGTGGCCGTCGATCGGGCCGACATAGTGAAAGCCCAGCTCCTCGAAGAAGGTGCCGCCGGTGACCATGCCGCGGGCGTATTCCTCGGCCTTGCGGGCCGCTTCGCGCATCGGGGTCGGCAGCTTCTCGACCACGGTCTTGCCGAGCTTGCGAACCTTCCGGTAGGCGCCGCCCGAAACCAGATTGGCCAGATAGGCGCTCATCCCGCCCACCGGCGGGGCGATCGACATGTCGTTGTCGTTGAGGATGACGGTCAGTTGCTTGGTGGTGTCGGTCGCCGCGTTCATCGCCTCATAGGCCATGCCGGCGCTCATCGAGCCGTCGCCGATCACGGCCACGACCTTGTTGGTCTCGCCCTTCTGGTCCCGCGCCGCGCAGAAACCCAGCGCCGCCGAGATCGAGGTGGCCGCATGGGCCGCGCCGAACGGGTCGTATTCGCTTTCGGCCCGCTTGGTGAAGCCCGACAGACCGCCGCCCTGACGCAGGGTCTTGATACGGTCGCGGCGCCCCGTGAGGATCTTGTGCGGATAGGCCTGGTGGCCGACGTCCCAGATCAGGATGTCCTTGGGCGTCTCGAAGACGTGGTGAAGGGCGACGGTCAGTTCGACCACCCCCAGGCCAGCGCCTAGATGCCCGCCGGTCACCGACACCGCGTCGATGGTTTCGGCGCGCACCTCGCTGGCCAGTTGCTTCAGTTCAGCCACGGAAAAACCGCGCGTATCGGCGGGCGAGGCGATCTTGTCGAGAAGAGGAGTCACGGTGGTCATGTCCGAAGAAAGCGCGGTCAGTTGCGCCGGTCCAGCACGAAATCAACGCTGCGACGCAGATGATTGGCGCGTTCGCCGAAAATATCGAGGTGAGACTTGGTTTGAGCGGCCAGAAGCGTCGCCCGTTCCTTGGCCGCGCCCAGGCCCAGGAGGGTAACATAGTTGGTCTTGCCCATGGCGGCGTCCTTGCCGCCCGCGGCCTTGCCCAGCACGGCTTCGTCGCCCTCTGCGTCCAGAATGTCGTCGACGATCTGGTAGGCCAGACCCAGGTCCTGGGCGAAGCCCATCAGGGCGGCGCGCTCGGAATCTTTTGCCCGGGCGATGATCAGCGGAATTTCGAAGGCAAAGGCGATCAGGGCGCCGGTTTTAAGACGCTGCATGCGGGCCACGGCACCCAGGTCGTCGCGAACGCCCAGAATGTCGATCATCTGACCGCCCGCCATGCCCTTGGCGCCCGAAGCGATGGCCAGCTTGCGCACCAGCTCGGCGCGGATATGGCCGTCATCGTGGGTGTCGGGGTGGGCCATGATCTCGAAGGCGGCGGTCTGCAGGGCGTCGCCCGCCAGGATCGCTGTCGCCTCGTCGTACTGGATGTGCACGGTCGGACGGCCGCGACGCACGTCGTCATTGTCCATGGCCGGCAGGTCGTCATGCACCAGGCTGTAGGCGTGGATGCATTCCAGGGCGCAGGCGGCGCGCAGCACCGGGCGCTCGGGCAGGTCGAACATCTTGCCCGTTTCGAGGGCGAAGAACGGCCGCAGCCGCTTGCCGGGCCCCAGGGCCGCATAGCGCATGGCCTCGGTCAGCCGGCTCTCGGGGCCGTCGGCCCGGGGCAGCAGCTCGTCGAGCGCCACGGTGACGATGTCGGCCGCCTGGACGATGCGACGTTCCAGATCGATCAAAACAGCTTCCCCCCGTCTGGCGCGGCGCGATCCACGCTGACCAGCACCACATCACCCTCAGCGTCGGGAAAGCCCAGACACAGAACCTCGGACATCACCGGACCGATCTGACGTGGCGGAAAATTGACCACCGCCGCAATCCGGCGCCCGACCAGATCGTCCAGGGCGTAGTGCTTGGTGACCTGGGCCGACGAGCGCTTGATCCCGATCATCGGGCCAAAATCGATGGTCAGCTTGTAGGCGGGCTTGCGCGCTTCGGGAAACGGCTCGGCCCGGGTCACGGTGCCGATGCGGATATCGACCTTCTCGAAGTCGTCATAGGTGATCGGCGCTGAAGCCATCAGGCGAAGTCCGCCGGCTCTGCGCTGACCGCGCCGCCCTGGCCCAGAACAATCTTTTCGACCTTGAGGCGGGCGGCCTCGAGCTTCTTTTCGCAGTGGGCCTTTAGGGCCGCGCCGCGCTCATAGATGTCGATCGACCGCTCCAGCGGCGCCTGGCCGGACTCCAGCTCGGACACAATCTTTTCCAGCTCGGCCAGGGCCTGCTCGAAGCTCAGTCCGGCGAGATCTCCATCCGTGGCGTTCGAGGCGTCGGTCATTTCAACTCCGAGGAGAACGGCCGCACCCTAGTGGGGCGGGAAGATACGGGCAACGACCTAGAATGCGGCCGTCGTTAAGGGAAGTCGGAATGCGCCCTCCCATCTCGGGAGCGTGGTCTTCAGGCCAGGGTGAAGCGCTTGACGCTCCAATAGGCGTGGCCTTCGTCGAGCAGCAGGCGCGCGCCCTTCTTTCTCAGAGACCGGGCGATCATCCAGTTGAAGAAGCCGTGAGCCAGAACCAGCACGTCCCGTCCACCGGCGGCCAGATCGATCAGCAGGTCGGCGGCCTGGTCAGAGCGGATCTCGGCCTGGGCCCGGGTCTCCTGCCCGCCGTGGTGATTGAAGAACCACCACCAGAAGCGGGCGAAGAATCCCAGGTGACTGGGCTTCATCTTGATCCATGACGGCCAGGGCGGCGGCGGCAGCGGCGCCTCGACAAACAGCGGATCGGTGGAGAAGGCGCGACCTTCGCAGACGGCCTGAGCGGTCTCGATCGAGCGGCGGCGGGTCGAGGCGATGACCAGGCTGGCCTGCCGGCCGGTCTCGACCAGGGAGGCCGGCGGCGTCTGGCCGGGCTTCAGTCCGCCCACTTCATAGCGCGCCCACCATTCGCCATAGGCGGCACAGTTGAAGCGCACCTTGCGTGACAGGGCCGGCTCGCCGTGTCGGGCCAGGGTGATGAGGCCCGGACGCACCGGTCTTTCCTCCGCGAGGATGTGGTCGGCGTTGCTTGCGTCGGCCATGTTCCCGAGAGAGCGACGGCTGCCCGTCGATCCCTTCATCCCTCCTGCAGAGCGCGGACATGCGCGGCGGCTGAGCGCCCCAGCGCCTGTAGGTCGTAGCCGCCCTCGAGCGAGGAAACAATACGGCCCCGCGACCGGGCGTTGGCGACCGAGACGATCGCCCGGGTCGCCCAGGCGAAATCCTCGGCTTCCAGGTTCTGGGCCGATAGCGGATCGCGGACATGGGCGTCGAAGCCGGCGGACACCAGAATCAGATCCGGCGAGAAGGCGTCGACCTTGTCCATCAGCCCCTCGAACCCCGCCCTCCAGGTTTCCCGGGCCGCGCCCGGCGCCACGATGGCGTTGGCGATGTTGCCCAGGCCGGTCTCGGACGGATCGCCGGTGCCGGGATACAGCGGCGACTGGTGGATCGAGGCGAAGAAGACGGTGGGGTCGTTCTCGAACGCGGCCTGGGTGCCATTGCCGTGGTGGACGTCGAAATCGACGATAGCCACCCGGCGAAGGCCCGAAGCCTGGGCCACCCGCGCCGCGACGGCCACGTTGGAGAACACGCAGAAGCCCATGGCCGCGCCCGGCTCGGCGTGATGGCCCGGCGGCCGCACCGCGCAGAAGGCCCGCATCCCCTCCCCGGCCGCGATCTGGCGCACCGCCGACACCGCCGCCCCGGCCGCTCGCCGCGCCGCGACCAGGCTGCCGGGGGTCAGGATGGTGTCGGGATCCAGAGCGTGGCGGCCGGCGCTGGGGGCCGAAGCCAGCACGGCGTCGATGAAGGCCTGCGGATGCACCAGGGCCAGGTCGGCGATATCGACCAGCGGCGCCTCGAGCGTTTCCAGATCCAGCGTGGCGTCATCGCCCAGGGCGTCGATCACCGCCTGCAGCCGTTCGGGCCGCTCGGCATGGCCGTCGCCTGGCCGGTGGTCCAGCATGTCGGAATGGGTGAACAGGGCGATGCTCATGGCCCGACGGTAGCGCGGACAGCCATTGGACGAAACCGGTCCATCGCGGCTATCAAGCACGACATGAGCCTTTCCCTTCGCCGCGCCACGCTTGAAGACGCCGACACGGTCTCCAGCCTGGGCGCCCGCACCTTCATCCAGACCTTCGACTATCTGTACCCGCCGGCGGATCTGGAGACCTTCATCGCCTATGCCTACGGGCTGGAGCGCACCCGGAGCGATCTGGCGCATCCCGACAAGGCCACCTGGCTGCTGGAGGATGACGGCGAGGCGATCGGCTACGCCCTGGCCGGTCCCTGCGACCTGCCGCATGACGACGTGCAACCGGGCGATGGCGAGCTGAAGCGCATCTATGTGCTGAAAGACCACCAGGGCGGCGGCAAGGGCTCCATGCTGATGAACGCGGCGCTGGAGTGGCTGGAGAAGGATGGCCCCCGCCCCCTGTGGATCGGCGTGTGGTCCGAGAATTTCGGCGCGCAGCGGCTCTATGAGCGGCTGGGGTTCGCCAAGGTCGGCGAGTATTTCTTCCCGGTCGGCGAAGTGCGGGATCTGGAGTTCATTCTGCGACGGGGTTGAGCGGTTCGGGCGTTGCGTCCCGTTTAAGAACCCTCCACACTCCGAACATCTGTTCGAAAGCCCGCGCCGATGTTCCTTCGCTTCTTCTCCGAGCTCCGCCAGGCCAAGGTGCCGGTGTCCTTGCGCGAGTACCTGATGCTCATGGAGGCCCTGGACAAGGACGTCATCGACCGTTCGGTCGAGGACTTCTATTTCCTGTCCCGCGCCAGCCTGGTGAAGGACGAGAAGAACCTCGACAAGTTCGACCGGGTGTTCAGCCACGTCTTCAAGGGCCTGGAGAGCGTCAGTGACGGCCTCGCCGCCGACATCCCCGAAGAGTGGCTCAAGGCCCTGACCGAGAAATTCCTGACCGACGAGGAAAAGGCGGCGATCGAGGCCATGGGCGGCTTCGAGAAGCTGATGGAGATGCTGCAGGAGCGCCTCAAGGAACAGAAAAAGCGCCACGAGGGCGGCAACAAGATGATCGGTTCGGGCGGCACCAGTCCGTTCGGCAACAACGGCTACAATCCCGAAGGCGTCCGCATCGGCCAGGACAAGAGCCGCCACGGCAAGGCCGTGAAGGTCTGGGACAAGCGCGAATACAAGAACCTCGACGACAGCGTCGAACTGGGCACCCGCAACATCAAGGTGGCCCTGCGCCGCCTGCGCAAGTTCGCCCGCGAAGGCGCCGCCGAGGAGCTGGACCTGAACGGCACCATCCGCGGCACGGCGGAAAAGGGCTATCTGGACATCCAGCTGCGCCCCGAGCGGCGCAACAAGATCAAGGTGCTGCTGTTCTTCGACATCGGCGGTTCGATGGACGGCCACATCAAGCTCTGCGAGGAGCTTTTCAGCGCCGCCAAGACCGAGTTCAAGAACCTGGAATTCTACTATTTCCACAACTGCCTCTACGAGGCCGTGTGGAAGGACAATCGCCGCCGGCAGGTGGAAAAGATCCCGACCTGGGATGTGCTCCACAAGTTCCCCAGCGATTACAAGGTGATCTTCATCGGCGACGCGACGATGAGCCCTTACGAAATCACCTATCCGGGCGGCAGTGTCGAACACTGGAACGAAGAGCCCGGCGCGATCTGGATGGAGCGCGTGGCCGACATCTATCAGAGCTGCGTCTGGCTCAACCCGACGCCAGAGCGGCACTGGGACTACACCCAGTCGATCGGGGTGATGAAGACCCTGATGAACGACCGGATGTTCCCCCTGACGATCGAGGGCCTGGACAAGGCGATGCGGGAGCTGGTGCGGGGGTAGGCTCTCCGTCACTTGCCCCCTACGGGCTGCTGCGCAGCCGTCTTCCCCCGGAGGGGGAAGATGAAACGCGCCGACCTCATCTTCCCCCTCCGGGGGAGGACGACCGCGAAGCGGTCAGGAGGGGGCAAGTGTCGGCGATCTCGCGCGGGAACCGCCGAGTTGATGAAAAGGGTCGCGGAGCGTCCGGACCGCGTCCGGAGTTGAATAGAAGTAACCGTTTCGACGAAGCCGAGCGCTCCGCGTCATCGTTATCCGTCAGCGTCCCAGCGGGTGGCCCAGTTGGGGCCTTACCGGAACCCGGAAGCTTCGGTTTCCCGAAGTCCCGAAGGTCGGGGGGCGTGGGGCCAATTCTGACCAACACTCGCCTTGATCCCCATCCACGCCGACGGCGGGCGGGTCCTGCAACGCCAGGATCCCCGGACCGGTCGAGTATCCCCCTCGACCCCAGTCCCGCTCGATCACCCCCCGCCGCCGCAATGGTCGCTGGCCTTGCGCCCTTTCCTCGCGACGAGGTGAGTACAGAATACGGCAAGTTTTAAGGGGGCTGCGTCGATTGTCTGGGCGCCCGTGGCGCCTGCGCAAGAGCGTGACGCACAACAACGCCCGTCATCCCGGGACGTGTTCCCAAGACCCATGGGTCGGCCGCACGGTCCGTGGATCATAGACCCCTTACGGTGCAACGGAACGATGGGTCCCGGAAACACGTCCTGGGATGACGGGGACTGTATGGGGCGGCTCGTGATGCTCCCTCTTCAGGGGGACGACCTGGAGCTTTGATCCTCGTGCCCATCCGGGGATGGCGCGCAGTTTGTCCCCGAACTCCGGGTCCCTCCCAGAACGCGAAGTCCGCCGCGCATCGCTGCGCCAAACAAGCAGTCCCGCCAGTACTTCATCAGCCTTCGGCCGATCTTGACGCTTGCGCCAAATTCAAACGCCCGTAAGACTTCCCCACGGGTAAAGGGGAATTGTAGTGAGTCCGACCACCGACGCCGCCGTCTCGCCGCTTCTGACTGAAGGGGTGGCCGAGGCCGCCGAGACCGAAGCCGCGACCAAGAATCTGGTGTTCGTCGCCGCCGAGCGGCTGTTTGCGCTGCATGGCTTCCAGAACGTGTCGGTGCGCGACATCACCGCAGCCGCTGGCGTCAACCTGGCCTCGGTGAACTACCATTTCGGCTCCAAGGACGCCCTGCTGTTCGAGATTTTTCGCCGCCGCACGACGGAACTGAACCGCGAACGCGCCCGCATGCTGCACGAGGCCAATGACCGCAACGCTGGCAAGCCGCCCGTGCGCGAGGTGCTGGCCGCCCTGCTGACCCCGCCCCTGCGCTGGCTGGCCCCCGACCACGAGCGCCGCATCTCGCTGCAGTTCCTGATCCGCGCCCGCAGCGAGGGCACCGACCAGATCCGCCAGATCCTGAAGACCGACGTCTCGCATCTGCGCCGCTTCTCCGACGCCCTGCTGGCGGCCCGCCCTACCCTGTCGCCGGAAGACGTCTACTGGCGCCTGCACTTCACCCTGGGCATGCTGCACAACAACCGCTTCGCCGAGTTCGATCGCCTGAACGTGCTGTCGGAAGGCGCCACCAGCGAGGGCGACGTGGAGGCCCTGCTGGCGCGGATGCTGGCCTTCGCCGAGGCGGGTTTCGCCGCCTAGAGCTTGCGCGTTTTGGCGCACTAGTCATCGCCACGCTTCACGCCCACCATCGCCTCGCGAGTCGATCCGCCTGGAGGGCGCATGCTGCTAGATCGTGTCCCCTACGGATTGATAATGCCGACCATCTACGGGCCGGTGATCGTCAGCCGCCACGACATCAACCAGACCAACCATCTGCTGAAGACCGGCCGCGCGCACGGCCACGACAGCACCGACATGATCGCCAAGCTATCGGTGCTGAAAGGCCCCGAGCCCTTCGTCGTGGATGTGGGCGCCAATTTCGGGCTGTTCTCGCTGGGCCTGGCAAGCCTTCTGGAAGGGCGCGGCGTCTATCACTGCTTCGAGGCCCAGCGGATCCTGTTCAACATGATCGCCGGCTCGGTGGCCCTGAACGGCTACAGCAACATCTTCTGCCACCACATCGCGGTGGGCGAAGAGGCCGGTGCGATCGAGATCCCGCAGTTCGACTACAATCGCGAAATGAACTTCGGCAGCGTCGAATTCGGCGCCCAGCAGCGTGAGCGGCTGTCGCAGGAGCGCGGCAGCGATCCCAACAAGCAGGAATTCGTCGAGATGCGCACGCTCGACAGCTTCAACTTTCCCCGGGTCGATATCCTGAAGGTCGACGTGGAGGGCATGGAGCCGCAGGTGCTGCGTGGCGCGGAGAAGCTGATCGACGCCTGGCGGCCGCTGATGCTGGTCGAGCACCTGAAGTCCGACAGCCAGAGCCTGGCCGACCAGATCACCGCCAAGGACTACAAGCTGTACGCTCTGTCGGACGACTTCGTCTGCATTCCCAACGAACTGGCCCATCTGATCCCGGACGCCTAGGCGTCCAAGCGCGCGCCGCCAATCGGCGCCGCCTGACGGAACGAAGCGACCCGGCCGGGGTTAGGCTCGGCAATGGCGAGACTCAGAATCCTGCACGAGACGCGTTATGACTATGATCGCCCGGTCCGTTTCGGCACGCACAGGCTGCTGATCCGCCCGCGCGACAGTCATGCCCTGCGCATCGTCGAGGCCTCGCTCTATGTCACCCCGCCCGGCCCCACCCGCTGGACCTATGACGCCAACGGCAACTGCGTGTGCCTGTTCAACCCGCGCGGCGAGTCGACCTCGCTGAGCATCATCAGCGAACTGATTATCGATCGTTTCCCCGCCCCGCTGTCGCCGCTGCGGATCGACAATCCCCATACCCTGACGCCGATCGTCTATGACCGCGAAGACCGCGCCACCTTGGCCCCGTTCATGGCGCCGGTCACCGACGATCCCGACGCCATACTTCTCAAGTGGCTGCGCGGCCTGCGCGGACGCCTGGACGAGCCGGCGCTGGATTTCCTGCTGCGGGTCAATTCAGTCATCCATCAGCAGTTCGACTACACCACCCGCTACGAGCAGGGCGTGCAGAGCCCGCTGGAGACCCTGGCCAGCGGCAAGGGCGCCTGCCGAGACCTGGCCTGGCTGATGGTCGAGGGCATGCGCCGGCTGGGCTATGCGGCGCTGTTCGCCACCGGCTACCTCTATTCGCCCAGCGCCTCGGCCGTGCGCGGCGCGGGCGCGACCCATGCCTGGTGCGAGCTGTTCCTGCCCGACCTCGGCTGGGTGGAGTTCGACCCCACCAATGGCCTGGCCGAGTCGCCAGACCTTATCCGCGTGGCCACCACCCGCACCCCGGCCCAGGCCCTGCCCGTCTCGGGGGCCATTCTGGGCGACCCCGGCGAGGCTCGACTTCACGTCTCCGTGGATGTCGCCTTGGTCGACACCGTTTTCGAGCCCGCGTGATAAAATGAGCGGTCGATCGGGAGTGAAAGCCATGACCAATGGGTTCCAGCACCAAGACCCCATGACCAGTTACAGCGTGCCCAAGTCCGAGCCCAAGGCCCAGCATGGCCGCAAGCCAGATGAGGAAGCCTTGAAGCTCAAGGAACGACGGACATTCGAGCCCAGACCGGGCCACTGACGGCGAACGGCGTTCTTCGACGTTTTGACAATCCGCCTGCCGTCGCGCTTACTACCCTGGGATGAAATTCGCTTGGGGGCGCGCAAGCATGGGCGAGACCAGAGATCCACGGGTCGTTTTCGCGATCGGCCTGGCGCGCGTCCTGCTGTCGATCCTCGTCGTCTATGCGTTCCTCGCCACCCTGATGACGGCCTCGGCCCAGCAGTCGATCTCGGCCGGGCTGAAGGATGTGGCCAACGAAGACGGCAAGCCCGTCACCTATAGCCAAGCCTATCTGGCCTACAAGAAATCCGCCGAGCTGAAAAAGGCCCGCGACCAGGCCTGGCGCGAGCACGACGCCGAACGCAAGGCGATGGAGAAGGCCCGGTCCCTGAGGATCGGCCTTGAGCCGGCGATCTCGAGCGAGTCCGACGCCTTTTTCAGCTTTCGCGACCGCCTGAGGGCCCAGGCCCTGTGCGAGTTCAACCCCAACGCCAGCAAGCTCCAGGACTGGGAGACGGTTCAGAGCTGCGAGCTCAGGCCCCGCGACCAGAAGATATGGGACTCGCTGGTCGCGCGCTCACCCAACTTCAAGCAGGTGATGGAGAACGCCTCGCGCGCCGATACCGCCTTCTACGAGGCCAGGAACAGTGTCGACCGCTCCAAGGAAGCCCTCGACGAGGCTGACAAGCAGGGTCAGTGGGCCCTGCAGGTGGGCCGAAAGTTCGGCGACTTCGATCTTCTGCGCGGCTCCTGGATGGCGGCGGGCGGGCTGTTCGAGGGCTTTCCGCCGGCCACCCTGCAGATCCTGCTGGCCTTCATGTCGGGCGCCTTCGGGGCCTTGCTGATCGCCCAGATCCTGATCGTCTATCCCGAGAACCAGCTGGGCCTGACCAAGGGCGAGGGTTTCGAGGCGCGCATCGGGCTGGGCGGCATGGTCGCGGTCTGCGTCTACATCATCCTGGGCAGTGGTGCGGTGCTGCTGGGCGACGCCTCCTCGCTGGAGGGCGACGCCAATGTCATGACCTTTGCGGGCGTGGGTGTCCTGGCGGGCATGTTCTCCGACCGGGTCGCCGCATGGCTGTCCGAGCGCGCCAACTTCTTCTTCGAAGCGCGCCGCAAGCCTGGTGAGGACGGCGGTGATGGCGACGGGCCCGCCGACGACAAGCCCCGGCCGCCCGGCAAAACGCCCCCTGGGGCGCCAGAAAAGCGGGCGCGAACCTAATTTCACATTTCGTCGGTGTGTAGGGCCTGTACAGGCGTCACACTGTTCAGCATACCGTTAACGGCACGCTGGGGGACGCGAGCGCGAGGGAACGTTCGGATCGATGCGGGCTGGGGTGATCATAAGGGGCGCGCTGGTTGCGGCCGGGCTGGGGGTTGTCGCCACGACCGCCACGGCCCTGTCGACCCATGCGCCGGCGCCCTATGACGCAACCCTGACCCTGGCCGGCGGCGACGCCGCCGCCATCGATCCGGACGCTCCGATCGCCACCGCCCGCTATGGCGATGCGCCGCGCGCCGCGCCCGCCGCGCCTGCCTCAACCCTTGCCCCCTCGCCCGTCGATCTGGCCGGAGCGGTCGCGCCCCTGGCCGGCGGCCCAGCTTCTGTCCCCGCTCCCAAGCCCTTGCTGGTCGCCCACACCCAGCCCGCGATCGAAGCCGGCGCCGGTGCCAAGACCCCGCCCGCGATCCAGACTCTCGCAGAGCCCCGCAAGCGCTCTGCGCCGACCGCCGTGACCGTCGCCGAAACGCAGCCGTCAGCCTTGGGCCTTGTCCGCGCTTCGACACGCCGCATTCCGGTGGTCAAGGTCGAGGATATCGACATCCAGCCCTTCGGCTCGCTCGACGCGCCTTCGACGTCCCAGCGCCTGTCCGTCAACGCCTCGGCCCTGATGGGCAAGATGAGCGGCGTGGCCCAGGATCCGCGCCGGGGCCGTTGGGTGCTGTTCGCCGCCAGTTCGGGCCAGGCCCTGAGCTGGAACATGATCCGCAGTTCTGTCGAAGGATGGCGCGGCTCCGGCTGGTCGCAGGACCGTTTGACGCGCTTTGGCACCCATCAGCTCGGCGTGGGCTGGCGCAAGGGCGGCAAGCAACTGTCGCTCAGCGCCACCCGTCGCAAGCTGCAGGCCCAGGCCTATTCCGACCGCGACATGGTCTATGGCGTGACCCTGTCGATCAAGCCCAAGCGCTAGGTCTTGCGGCGACGTGCGCCGCGCGAGTGGCCGGCGGTCATCGGATCGGGCTTTTTCGGCGGGACCCAGCCCTCGGGCGGCGCATAGACCTGCTGGTCCGTGCCCAGGCCCATCCTTCCCGGAACCTGTCGCTGGAAGTACGAGGCCTGGGGCGCGTCCTCGACACCGCGTACAAGGTTACCCCGCCGCAGGTCCTCGATCTGGTCGCGCAACTTGCCCGCCGTCTCGAAATCCTGAGCGGCGACGGCGGCTTCCATCTGTTGTTTCAAGTCGTCGAGATGGGTGTTGGACATGGCAGGCTCCATGATTTCCAACATGGAACGCGCGACGCGGCGAAAAGGCTAGAGCGTTTTCGAGCGAAGTGGATCCCGGTTCGCGTGAAGAAAATGCGCCAAAACAAAGATCTAGAGCTCCGGACTGACGCAGTCAGGACGGAAAATGCTCTAGGCCCGCGCCGCTGCGATGCGGGCCCGGGCGATCTCGTCGGCCACCAGGTTGGCGGGACGCTTTTCGGCGATCGACTGGTCGATGACCTCGCCCAGGGTCTGGGCCAGGCGGTCCAGCTTGGTCGCCACCCACTGGCCGTCGAACGACCCATTGGCCTCGAGGGCGCGGATCTCTGCGGCCACATTGATGATGCCGCCGCCGTTGATGACATAGTCAGGGGCGTAGAGGATGCCGCGATCAAACACCGTCTGGCCGATCATGGCGTCGGCCAGCTGGTTGTTGGCGCCGCCGGCGATCACCTTGACCTTCAGGCGCGGCAGGGTCGCGGCCGAGATCGCGCCGCCCAGGGCGCAAGGGGCGAAGACGTCGGCCTCGACATCGAAGATGGCTTCGGTCGACACGATGGTCGCGCCGGTCTTGGCGGCCACCTCTTGCAGGGCCGTCTGGTTGACGTCGGCGATGATCAGCACCGCGCCGGCCGCGTGCAGCTTTTCGGCCAGATAGGCGCCGACATGGCCGACGCCCTGGATCGCGACGCGCACGCCCGTCAGGTCGCGCTGCAAAGCCTTCTCGACGCACAGCCGCACGCCGCGGAACACGCCCTCGGCGGTGACCGGCGACGGATCGCCCGAGGCGGCCGCATGGCCTTCGAGGCCAGCGACATAGCGGGTGGTCTTGCGGGTGCTTTCAAGATCGGACGGCGAGACCCCGACATCCTCGGCGGTCCAGTACCGGCCGTTCAGGCTGTCGACCGCGCGGCCGAAGGCCTCGAACAGGGCCGGCGTCTTCTGGCTGCGGCTGTCGCCGAGGATCACGGCCTTGCCGCCGCCGAAGTCGAGGTCGGCCATGGCGTTCTTGTACGACATGCCGCGCGACAGGCGCAGGGCGTCAGTCAGGGCGGCCTGGCTGCTGGTGTAGTCCCACATCCGGCAGCCGCCGGCGGCGGGGCCCCGAGCGGTGGAATGGATGGCGATGATAGACTTCAGACCGGTTTTTTCGTCGAAGAAGGCGTGGACGCCTTCATGTCCCTCGAAATCGGGGGAATCGAACAAGGTCATGCCGCAGGTCTCGCCTCAGACAGAAGAATGCGCCGGGGTGTACGCTCCCCGGCGCGCGGTCACAACCCCGAAGACTTGCCCGAAGACTTGGCGGCGCCCTTGAGGGGCTTGGGCGCCATGGCCTCCATGACCTTGACGCTGTCCGGGATCGGCGGCGCGCCCGAGGGCCAGGGCGCGGCGGGGTCGTTCAGGAAGCTGACCGCATCACGCCAGACGGTCGGCGCCTGATGATCGACCAGCAGCAGATGCCAGCCCTTTTCGTAGCAGGCCGTGCGGTCGGAAGGCTTGAGCCTCGCCGCCGCCTCGACCGTCGGCGCCTTGGGGATGATCTTGTCATTGACCCCATAGAACCAGGCCGTCGGGACCGTGATCTGGTCGGTCGAGCGCCAGGCCTTCTCCATCAGGCCGACCAGGCCATAGACGGTGTCGGAGCGCGCGCCCCAGATCATCAGCGGGTCTTTGCCCATGCGCCGCAGCTCGTCGAGATTGTCGCTGGGCATCACCTTGCGCACCAGCCAGTCGGGCGGCTCGACCACCCATCCGCCGACCATGTGGGCGGTGACCCACAGGCTGGCGCGATTGGGCATGGGTTGTTCGGACCAGCCCCAGACGGCGGGGGCAAACAGCAGCAGGCGATCCACGACGGGCGGATCGGGATCGGTCATGGCGGTGATGGCCAGCGCCCCGCCCATGCTGATGCCGGCCAGGGCGATCTTCGCGCCCGGATGCCGCTCGCGCACCAGGGCCACGCAGGTGCGCACATCCTCGATGACGATCCCGACCGGCGCCCAGACGCCGCGCTCGGGCGAGCGACCAAAGCCACGCACATCGAAGGCGTAGGTGGCGATCCCCTGCCCGGCCCACCCGTCGGCGGCCAGGTGATAGGCGTTGGAATAGTCGTTCATGCCGTGCAGACCGACGATCACCCACTCCGGTTCTCCGGTCGGTAGCCAGGTCCTCAGGCCCAGCCGCGCGCCGTCGAAGCTGACGAAATCCTCGCCCTCGAAGCGCGCCCCTCGAAAGCCCAGCGGCCCCAGGTCCAGCCTCTGGGTCAGGGGCGCGCAGCCGCTCAGGGCGGCGGCGGACGCGGTGAGGATCAGGCTTCGGCGGTTCATGCCCCCAGAATGCCCGCCACGCGCTGGCGAAGATAGGGCGTGACCTCGGCCTCGAACCACGGATTGCGCTGGAGCCAGGCGGTGTTGCGCCACGACGGATGCGGCATGGGCAGGACGTTGGGGCCAAAGCTGCGCCAGGCCGCGACGGTGTCGGTCATGGTCTTGCCCACCCTGTCGCCCAGCGCCCAGGCCTGGGAATAGCTGCCGACCAGCAGGGTCAGTTCGACGTTCGGAAGTTGCTCCAGCAACTGCGGCCGCCACATCGCCGCGCAGCGCGGCGGCGGCGGATAGTCGCCGCCCTTGGGGTTGGTCCCCGGAAAGCAGAAGGCCATGGCCGCAACGCCGATCTCGGGCCGACCATAGAAGGTCTCGCGGTCGATCCCCATCCACTGGCGCAGGCGCACGCCGGACGGGTCGTTGAACGGCAGGCCGGTCTCGTGGACCAGCCGTCCCGGCGCCTGGCCGGCGATCAGGATGCGGGTCTCCTCGCGCACCCGCGTCACAGGCCGGGGCGTGTGCGGGAGGTACGGCGCGCAGGCCCGGCAGGCGGCGATGTCGGAGAGAAGCGCGTCGAGCATCGGGACAATCCAGGGCGCGGCGGCGCTTGTCCAAGCGTCGCCGCGCCAGAGAAACTCTAACCGCCCAGGAAACCCCGTTCCTTGGCAATCACCGTTTCGAACGACGGCCGGGCCAGGATGCCGTCGGCCCAGGCCTTGGCCTTGGGCCACTTGGCGAAGTCAAAGCCCGCATGCATCAGGTTGGCGAAGGGGCTGGCCACGGCGATGTCGGCCAGGGTCAGGCGGTCCTCGATCAGGAAGCCGCTCTCGGGAGCGATCTTCTCCAGATAGTCCATCACCGGCGGCATCTCTTCGGTCGTGGCCTTTTCGACCGCCGCCAGATCAGCTTCGACACCCATGAACCGAGGGCCGACCACCAGGTTGAAAAAGATCTTGCCGGCCGCACCGACGAAGATGCTGTCGGCGAACTCCTCGAACCAGATCGTCCGGGCGCGGGCCCTGGGCTCAAGCGGGATCAGGTTGGGCTCGGGATAGGCCGCCTCCAGATAGGTGACGATGGCGCTGGAGTCGGAGATCCTGAAATCACCGTCCTGAAAGCCCGGAATCTTCTTGAACGGGCTGATCTCCAGAAACTCTGGATCAGGCGAGCCGGGCCGGCCGACCTTGTTTTCGAAGGTCAGGCCCTTCTCGGTCGCGAAGGCCATGGTCTTGCGCACGAACGGCGACAGTGACGAGCCGTGAATCAGCATCGGTAAACTCCCCTAATGTTGGGGCTCATAGTTCATCGATTGAGTTTCGTTTCAAGACTTAGTCGACAGGGATCAGATATCGTCGTCCGCGTCGTCATCCGGAGCGGCGGTCTCGAAGCTGGTGGGATCGCCCGGCAGCCGGGTGCGCAGGCGATAGACGCCGCGGAATTTCTCGGGATCGACCGGCTTGTTGTGGCGCAGGATCACGATGGTTCCGGCGCGCGCCAGTTCGATGGCGTTGTTGCGCACGTGGCCCAGGATCTGCTGCCAGCGCTCGGGCTGCACCGCCTTGGCGACGCTCATGGGGTCGATGGACTTTCCCTCCGGCAGGCCTGCCAGCTGGGAAAGGATGGTCTCTTGGATCGGGGTCGTCATGGGCCGCTCCATGCCACGGATCGCCGCCTTACGCGAGGGACGGCTTGCGCGTCATTCGACACGGCTCTAGCTCAGGCCGGTTGATTTGAGGGGACGAGCACATGGATGGCGGCAATGACGCGCCCGGCGGGCCGCGATTGGTCGAGAGCGGCGAGTGGGCCGGCTGGCGCACCTGGTCGGGTCTGGATCCGTTCGAGGACCAGTCCGGACCCTTCTATTTCAGGGAAGATGAGACCGGCCTGGTGACCACCGCCTTCAAGGCCGAGACCCGCCACATGAACGGCGGCGGCTTCATGCACGGCGGCTGCATGCTGACCTTCGCCGACTTTTCGCTGTTCGCGATCTCTTGGCGGGCGCTGGCCGGCCAGCACGCCGTGACCGTCAGCCTGAACGGCGAGTTCATGGGCCCGGCCCGGCCCGGCGACCTGGTCACGGCGACCGGCGAAGTGACCAAGGCCGGCGGCTCGCTGCTGTTCGTGCGCGGGCTGGTCTCGACGGGCAGTTCGCCGATGCTGAACTTTTCCGGCGTGATCAAGAAGATCCGGAACCGATAGCCACTGGCCCCCTACGGATCGCTCCGCGATCGTCTTCCCCCGGAGGGGGAAGATGAGTTCATCCGCCCCCTACAGGGGCGGACGGTCGCGAAGCGACCAGGTGGGGGCAAGTGATCGCTACACCCCAGCCTTGGCCGCCGGCCTCTGCATCATCTGCTCAAGCCACCGCCCGACATTGACCAGTTCCGCGTCCGGCCGGAACTTGACCATACGGGCAAAATCGATCCCCGTGACCGCCAGTATGTCGGCGATGGTCACCCGATCGGCGGCGATGAACTCACTCTCGGCCAAGCGGCGGTCGAACACCTTCAGCGCCCGCTCGGCGGCCTTGCGATTGGTCTCGGCGATTTCGGGCACCTGGGTCTCGATGGCGGCCAGGGCGGGATGGCCATGCCGCACGGCCATCATCAGCGGGGTCGAGAGCAGCATCTCCGCGCGGCGGGTCCACATCTCGATGATCGCGGTCTCCAGCGGATCGCGCCCGAACAGGTTCGGCTCGGGATAAACGCTTTCCAGATAGCGGCAGATGGCCACCGACTCGGTGATCGTCGTGTGCTCGTCGATCTCAAGCGCCGGCACATTGGGCAGGCCGGCTCTCGCCAGATAGTCGGGCGTCTTGTGCTGGCCGCCGAAGATGTCGATGTCGACGATCTCGACGTCTTCGATGCCCTTCTCGGCCATGAACCAGCGGACCCGGCGAGGATTGGGGGCGCGGCGGCTGTCATAGAGCTTCATGGTGAGATCCTCCCGTTTAGACGGGAGGATGAGCGGGTTTCGTGGGGGAAGGAAAGAGGCGGTCGCTAGACCCCGGTGATCGCCTGGCCGAACGCAATCAGGTTGCCGTCCGGCGCGACGACCAGCAGTTCGCGCTGGCCGTAGGGCTTGTCCGCCGGACCGTGGACGTCGCGGGGCGGCAGGGTGTCGAGGCGCGGCTTCAACTCATCGTACAGGGCGTCAACGTCGCGGACGTCGACATAGTAGCAGAAGCGGCGGTTGCCCGGCGGCGCGCCGTCCTCGCCCTGCCCGGCCAGGATGCGGACGCCCGCCCCTTCCCGCTCGACATAGGCGTAGTCACCCTCACGGAAGAGGGTCTTGAATCCGAGGATGTCGTTAAAGAACGTCAACGCCGGCTCAAGCTCGGGCACGTGCATGAACGGCGTGATCTGGATGAAGTTCGACAAGGTCGCTCCCTCCATGGCGGTCGTGTCCAGACGCTGGGAAGCGCCTGGACACTCATAGCATCAGAGCCCGAACAGCTCGCGCGGCATCAGGCCGATCAGCGAGCCGGTCAGGCAGGTGGCCAGGAAGCCGGCCATCATCGCCTTCCAGACCAGGCCCAGCACTTCCTGCCGGCGCTCGGGCACCAGCACGCTGAAGCCGGCCACGTTCATGCCGACCGAGCCGATATTGGCAAAGCCGCACAGGGCGTAGGTCATGATCATCCGGGTGCGCTCGTCCAGCAGGGCGGCGCCCGTCTGGGACATCTGGATGAAGGCCGTGAACTCGGTGAGGATCAACTTGACGCCCAGCAGGCCGCCAGCGGTGCCGGCTTCCTTCCAGGGGATGCCCATCGACCAGGCCAGGGGCGCGAAGACCACGCCCAGGCCGCGGGCGATGCTCAACGGCTGGCCGCCGACGTCCGGCAGGGCCGCCAGACCCTTGTCGACCATGGTGGCCAGGGCCACGAAGACGATCAGGGTGGCGCCGATGTTCAGGGCGATCTGCAGGCCGTCGGTCGTGCCCTTCATGACGGCGTCGATCGAGCTGCCATAGGTCTTGTCGTCGATGTTGAGGTCCAGGCTGGAAACCTTTTCCATCGGATCGGCCGGCACGATGATCCGGGCCAGCAGCACGCCGGCCGGGGCCGAGATGATCGAGGCGGTCAGCACGTGGGCGGCGGCGTTGGGCAGGACATCGGCCAGGATGGTGACATAGGCCACCATGGTCGAGCCGCTGACGCAGGCCATGCCGACCGCGATCAGCATGAACAGTTCAGATCGCGACAACTTGTCGAGATAGGCGCGGATGAAGATCGGGCCTTCGATCTGGCCCATGAAGATGGTGGCGGCGGTGGCCAGGGCCGGCGGGCCGCGCAGGCCCAGGGTCTTCTGGAACACAAAGCCAAAGCCCTGCGCCGCCCATTTGAGGATCTTCCAGTGCCAGAGCAGCGCCGACAGGGCGCAGACCACCAGGATCACCGGCAGGACGCGGAAGGCGAAGATGAAGCCCAGGCCCGGATTGCTGACCGGATAGGGCTGATCGCCGCCCGCCAGGAAGCCGAAGATGAACATGGTGCCGGCCTGGGTCGAGGCCGACAGGCCCTCGACCGCGCCATTGACGCCGCGCAGCAGCGTCTGGGCCTGGGGCAGTCCGAACAGCAGCAGTACCAGGCCGACCTGGACGACGATGGCGCCGATGGCCAGCACCCAGGGGAAACGCTTGCGATTCTCGGAGACCAGCCAGCAAAGGGCGAGGGTGAGCGCCAGACCCGCGAGGGCTTGAACGTTCTCGGAACGAAACATCAAGACAGAAGAACCTTTGAACTAGGCGACGCCCCCGCGACGTCAGCCAAGGGCCGAGATTGACACCAAGTTTACCGTTAGAGGCAAGCGGCTTGCGCGCCTCGCGCCGCATGAAGGGACTTGTGCCGTCAGGACGGCAGGATCTCCCCCGCCCCCGACCCTCCCGACGATAGGCTGTATCGCCGGAAGGACAGGAGGAAAGGGATGACTTCAGGCCGTGGCGCTGACAGAGCCGGCGGACGCCGAACCGGATGTCATCGCGGTGTTCAGCTGCGCCAGCAGCTTTTGCATCAGGTCTGAAGCCACACTGGGCCGGGAGGCGCCGGCGCCTGCCCCGCCGCCATCGCTCGCCGCGCCCGCGAGGGCGCTGCCGCTCGATTCCTGGACCGCGCTCAAGGCGTCCATCAACACGTCGAACTCGGATGTCGACAGCGATCCGTCTTCATCGGTGTCCAGAGAGGCCAGCAGTTCGCTGGCCGAGACGGTTCCGTCCTCGTTGGTGTCGCGGGTGTCATAGGTCGTGCTGGAACCGCTGGCCCCAGAAGACGCCGAGGCGCTCTGGCCGGCGGCCTCAGACGGCGGCGGACCACCCGGCGGCGGACCGCCCATGCCCTGCAGGGCCGACTGCGCGGAGGACAGGCCCGAGGCGATCTCGTCGGACGACAGGGCGCCGTCGGCGTCGGAATCGAGCGCGGAGATCATGTCCTGCGCCATCTTGCCTTCCAGGCCCAGACCCTTGGCCTGCTCCGGCGCATTGGCGGCCAGGGCGGTGGAAATCTCGTCAGCCGACATCAGGCCGTCGGCGTCGGTATCGCCGCTACTGAGGATCGAACCGGCGTCCGAGCCCAGCATCTGCACCGACATCAGCGAGCGCAGTGTGTCGCCGCTGAAATTTCCGCCGGGGCCGCCCTGCCCGCCCATGGGCGGCGCAGGGGGGCGATCGCCGCCGCCCTGCACTTTCTGCCCAATCGACTGGAACTCGGTCAGCGACAGCGCGCCGTCGGAATCGGCGTCCGCCGTGGTGAACATCGATTGTTGAAGCTGCCGCATTTGCTGCGTCAGCGATGAGGAACCGACACTTGAGACGGTCATTGCGCTCTCCTTTCAGATTGCAGCGCCCGACCCCAAAGACCAGAGCGCCTGCGCCGAGTGAGCCGGCGCACGCAAAGACCAGCGAAAAACATTCCACATTTCAGCATGTTACCGGCTGGAAATATCGAGGAAAGCTGCACCGCTGAAACCCCGGCGCCCCCGCCACGCCGCCGGATGCTCCGCCTTACCCCGATTTAACTTGGCCGCTGGATGAACGCCGGTCATTGCTGCAACCCTTGATTGGGGGAGCATTTTTCGCATGTCGCTGGCCTTGGCCACTTTGCTTTACGAGTGGCGTCGATACATGGCGGCCGTGGTCGCCCTGGCGTTCTCGGGCCTTCTGGTGCTGGCCCAGGTCGGCATGTTCGTCGGCATCGGCAAGGGCTTCACCGCCCAGATCGACCGGGCGCGCGCCGACATCATGGTGCTGGGCCCCGGCGCCAAGGCCCTGTTCGGCGGTCCCTCGGGTCTGCCGCGCCGCATGATCCCGCTGGTCTACAGCCACCCGGAGGTGACCCAGGTCGCGCCCCTCGACGGGTCCGGCGGCCGGTTCCAGAACATCCTGTCTCCCGAGGAGCAGGCCAAGATTGACGCCCGCACCAAGGCCGCCGCCAAGGGCGGCAAGCCGGCCGGAGGCGAAGGCGGTGGTCGCAAGACCGAGTTCGTCAACGTCACCGTGATCGACGCCATCCCCGGCTATGTGACCGTGCCGACCGACTACACCCAGTCGATGGTCGAGGCCCTGCGCCAGCCCTATGCCGTGGCCGTCGACCAGACCGCGCTGAAGCGCCTGGGCGTCAAGAAGGGCGACAAGGCGATCTATAACGGCAAGACCATCAATATCGCCGTGGTCACCACCGGCTATCCCAACATCATCCAGCCCACCCTGGTGATGTCGCGCGACACCCTGCGGATGCTGGGCGAGGCGGATACCGGCCAGCGGGTCGGTCCCCTGATGGTGCAGATCCGCGACCCGGCCCGCGCCGAGATCGTGGCGGCCCAACTGAACAAGAAGGCCGACGGCAAGTTCCGCGCCTGGACCCGTCAGGAACTGGCCGACGCCAATTCCAGCGCCATGCTGGACGACCAGATCATCGGCATCATGCTGGGCTTTTCGGCCTTCCTGGGCCTGCTGATCGGCGTCGCCATCACCTGGCAGACCCTGCGCGGCGCGATCATGGCCAATATCAAGGAGTTCGCCTCCCTGCGCGCCCTGGGCGTGTCGATGGGCGACCTGCGCAACATCGTCATGGAGCTGTCCTTCTGGGTCGGCATCGTCGGGGTCGGGGCCGCCGGTCTGCTGACCTGGCTTGTCACCCTGCTGGCCAGCGCCGGCGGCGTGCCGATGTTCTTCCCGCCCAGCCTGATCATCACCGTCGCGATCTTCCTCGTGTTGATCGCCATGCTCTCCGGCTTCCTGTCGCTGGGCATCCTGAAGAACAGCCAACCCGCGGACCTGCTGCGATGAGCAACGATCACAGCCACCTGCGCGGTCAGAGCGCCCTCTCGGCCCAGGGTCTGGTCAAGCGCTTCAAGACCGGCCGGACCTTTATCGAGGTGCTCAAGGGCGTGGACTTCGACGCCAAGCATGGCGACGTGACCATGGTCATGGGCCCCTCGGGCTCAGGCAAGTCGACCCTCGTGGCCGCCCTGTCCGGTCTGCTCAAGCCCGACGAGGGCAAGGTCACCGCGCTGGAGGCCAATGACCTCTGGTCACTGTCGGCCGGCAAGATTGACCGCTTCCGACTGGACCACTGCGGCTTCATCTTCCAGGGCTTCAACCTGTTCCCGGCCCTCACCGCCAAGCAACAGGTGATGACCGTTCTGAAGTACCAGAACGTGGGTCCCGGCGAGGCCTCGCGCCGCGCCCAGGCCGCCCTGGAGTCGGTGGGCCTTGGCCCGCGCGTCAATCAGCGGCCTTCGGAACTGTCGGGCGGCGAAAAGCAGCGGGTGGCCATCGCCCGCGCCCTGGCCAAGAACCCCAACCTGATCTTCGCCGACGAGCCGACCTCGGCCCTCGACGGCAAGAGCGGCGAAACCGTCATCAAGCTCCTGCGCGCTGCGGCGACCGAGCGCGGCGCGGCGGTGATCTGCGTTACCCACGACCCGCGGTTGGAGGCCTATGCCGACCGCGTCATCCACATCGAAGACGGCCGGATCCTGGACGACGTGCGTAGAACGCCCGACGCCAATCCCGGTCCGCTCAGCCACTGATTTCTGGGGGAAACTGATATGTTCGGCTTTTTGCGCCGCCCAATGTTCTGGATCGTCATCGTCGTGCTCGCCGCTGGCGGCGGCGGGTTCTTCTACATGAAGGGCCAGGCGGCCGAGAAAAAGAAGAAGCTCGAGGTGGCTGCGGCCCAGGAAGAGCCCAGCCCCTATGCGGCCATCGCCAACGGCAAGGCCGATGTCGAGGGCGGCATCATCCAGGTGGCCGCCCGTCGCGGCGGCGTGGTCGAGGCCGTCTATGTCCAGGAAGGCGACGTGGTCGTGAAAGGCCAGATCCTGGCCCGCCAGCAGAGCGACGAGGGCCGCCTGTCCGTCGAACGCGCCAGCGCCGAAGTCGACCAGGCGCGCGCCATGATGAACGCCACCCGCGTCCAGCTGACCACCGCCCAGCGCGAGCATGCGCGTCTCAGCAAGCTGACCGCCAGCAACTTCGTGGCCGGCACGCGCGTCGATGCGGCGTCAGACGCCATCGCCAACGCCCGCGCCACCCTGGCCGCCCAGCAGGCCCAGGTCGCCACTGCCATCGCCCGCAAGAACGAGGCCCAGTACAACCTGGAACTCACGGTGATCCGCGCGCCGATGAACGGCCGCATCGCCCGCCGCTACGCCAATCCCGGCGCCGGCGCCTCGACCCTGAACGTGTCCAACATGTTCGACCTCGAGCCCGACACCCAGCGCATCGTCCGCGCCGAGATCGTCGAGGCCGACATCCCCAATGTGGCCAATGGCCAAGAGGTCGAAATCCAGCCCGAGGGCGATCCCGACAAGGTCTATATCGGCAAGGTCCTGCGCCGCGCCGCCGTGTTCGGGGCCCGCAAGCTGGCCTCCGACGATCCCAGCCAGCGCAGCGACGAGCGCGTGGTCGAGGTGGTGGTCAGCGCCGACGGCGCCCCGCTGCTGGTCGGCCAACGCGTGCTGGTCAAGTTCATGAAGCCCGGCAAGAAGGCCGGCGTGAAGCGCAACAAGCCGACCGCCCCCGTCGGCGGCGGCATGACCAAGCCGAGCTAGCCAACCCGCTTCCAGAGACCACGAGGCGCCGGGCGGTTCTCCGCCCGGCGTCTTTCGTTGCGGCTCAGGCCTTCCAGGTCCTCAGCCGCAGGGCGTTGCCGATCACGCTGACGGAGCTGAGCGCCATGGCCAGGGCGGCCAGCTGCGGCGTCAGAGTCAGGCCGAAGGCGGGATACAGCGCCCCGGCCGCGATCGGCACGCCGGCGGCGTTGTAGGCGAAGGCGAAGGTCAGGTTCTGGCGGATATTGCGCATCACCGCCCGCGACAGCGAGCGGGCCCGGACCACGCCCATCAGGTCGCCGTTCAACAGGGTGACGCCGGCCGCCTCCATCGCCACATCGGCGCCGCCGCCCATGGCGATGCCGACATCAGCCGCCGCCAGGGCCGGGGCGTCATTGACCCCGTCCCCCGCCATGGCCACCGAAGCCCCCTCGGCTTTCAGCCGTTCGACGACATGGGCCTTGCGGTCGGGAAGCACCCCGGCCTCCACCTCATCGATGCCCAGAGCGCGAGCCACGGCCATGGCGGTGACCTCATTGTCACCGGTCATCATCAGCACGCGAACGCCCTGGTCCTTCAGCGCCTTGATCGCGCTGCGGCTGGACGGACGGATGGGGTCCTTGATCGCCAGCAGCCCGGCGGCCGCGCCGTCCAGCGCCACGAAGACCACCGTCGCCCCCTCGCCTCTCAGCGCCTCGGCGCCCTTGGCCAGATCGGTGACCGCGATCGCCAGATCGGACATGTAAGGCTCGGCCCCGATCGCCACGCGGCGGCCCTCGATCAGACCGGTCACGCCGCGTCCCACGGGCGAGTCGAACCCGGCGACCTCGGCCAGGGCCAGCTTGCGCGCCTCGGCGGCCTCGACGATCGCCTTGCCCAGCGGATGCTCGCTGCCGCGTTCCAGGCTGGCGGCCAGGCGAAGGAGCTCGTCCTCCTCCAGTCCGACGGTCTGGATGGCGGTCAGGACAGGACGGCCCTCGGTGAGGGTGCCGGTCTTGTCGACGACCAGCACGTCGATGCGCTCCAGACGTTCCAGCGCCTGGGCGTCCTTCAGAAGGATGCCGGCCTGGGCGCCGCGCCCGACCCCGACCATGATCGACATCGGCGTCGCCAGTCCCAGGGCGCAGGGACAGGCGATGATCAGCACGCCGACGGCGGCGACCAGGGCGTTGGCGAGACGCGGCTCGGGACCGACCAGCGCCCAGGCCGCGAAGGCCAGGACGGCAGCGGCGAGCACAAGGGGTACGAACCAGGCCGCGACCCGATCGGCCAGCCGCTGGATCGGCGCACGCGACCGCTGGGCCTGGGCGACCATGGCCACGATCCGCGACAGCAGGGTGTCGCGCCCGACGCGCTGGGCCTGCATGACAAAGCCCCCGCTCTTGTTGATCGCCCCGCCGACCAGCAGCGAGCCTGGCGCCTTGAGGACCGGCATCGACTCGCCGGTGACCATGGCCTCGTCGACATGACCGCGACCTTCCAGCACCACGCCGTCGACGGGAATCGTCTCGCCCGGCCTGACCCGCAGCCGGTCGCCCACCAGAATGGCGTCGATGCCGACCTCGGCGTCCTGGCCGTCGGCGCCGATGCGCCGGGCCGTGCGCGGGGCCAGATCCAGCAGGGCGCGGATGGCGCCCCCGGTGCGCTCGCGCGCCCGCAGTTCCAGCACCTGGCCCAGCAGGACCAGGACGGTGATCACCGCCGCGGCCTCGAAATAGACCGGCGCCTGTCCGTGATGACCCTTGAAGCTGGCGGGCAGCAGGTCCGGCGCCAGGGTCGCGACCAGCGAATAGAGATAGGCCGCGCCGGTCCCCAGGGCGATCAGGGTGAACATGTTGAGGCTGCGCGCCAGGATCGACGCCCAGCCACGCTGGAAGAACGGCCAGCCCGTCCACAGCACAACCGGCGAAGCCAGGGCCAGCTGGATGAAGGCGTTGGCGCGGTCCCCCCAGGGCGGCATCAGGCCAAACAGGTGCGCGCCCATGTCCAGCACGAAGACCGGCAGGGTGAGGACCAGAGCGATCCAGAACCGCCGGGTCATGTCTGTCAGCTCGGGATTGGGGCCATCGTCAAGCTGCGGCGCCTCGGGCTCTAGCGCCATGCCGCAGATCGGACAGACACCGGGCCCCACCGTCCGAACCCTGGGATGCATCGGACAGGTGTAGAAAGATCCAATCGCGGCGGGTCCCGGCGCCGCGCCTTTGGGAGCGTGGGCAGGGTGTAGCGGATGGTCAGGCATAGCGAGGTTCTCCTGGCGTCCGGCCTTCGCCATATGCCTCTGCGGCCCATGACACTGTGATCAGGATCAAGGCTCGGACACGGAACGCCTGAGCGGCGCAAAACGTCTGGGCCGCGCGGCGCCGGCGCCCTTGACGCCTCCCCTCCCGCGCCGCACAAACGCGCCAAACCAAACACGCGTTTGAGGGAGACTAGGGCATGTCGGACATCCGTTTTGACGGCAAGGTAGCGATCGTTACGGGCGCAGGTGGCGGCCTTGGCCGACAGCACGCTCTGGAACTGGCCCGTCGCGGCGCCAAGGTGGTGGTCAACGATCTGGGCGGCAGCGTCGACGGTTCGGGCGGCTCGTCAGACGCCGCCCTGAAGGTCGTGGAAGAGATCAAGGCCGCCGGCGGCGAAGCCATCGCCCACGGCGCCTCGGTGACCGACGACGCCGGCGTCGCCGACCTGGTCAAGACCACCATGGACACCTGGGGCCGCATCGACATCCTGATCGCCAATGCCGGCATCCTGCGCGACAAGACCCTGAGCAAGATGGAGCTGGCCGACTTCGAGGCGGTCATGCAGGTCCACGTCTGGGGCACCTTCAAGCCGATCAAGGCGGTCTGGGACATCATGAAGGCCCAGAACTACGGCCGCATCGTCGTGACGACCTCGTCGTCGGGCATGTACGGCAATTTCGGCCAGTCCAATTACGGCGCGGCCAAGATGGCGGTGCTGGGCCTGATGAACACCCTCAAGCTCGAGGGTCAAAAGAACAACGTCCACATCAACGCCATCAGCCCGGTCGCCGCCACCCGCATGACCGAGGGCCTGATGCCGCCCGAAGTGCTGGCCAAGCTGGCGCCTGAGGCGGTCACGCCAGGCGTGATGTATCTGGTCTCCGACGAAGCCCCGACCGGCGCGATCCTGACCGCCGGCGCCGGCGCCTTCGCCCTGACGCGCCTCTATGAGACCGAAGGCGTCTATCTCAGCGACGGCGAACTGTCGGCCGAGGGCATCCGCGACCATTGGGGCCAGATCACCGCCGAAGA
The DNA here is from genome assembly GCF_058680895.1 of Caulobacter sp. GSs2. The sequence continues at coordinate 951,782 of NZ_CM178725.1, forward strand.
CGGCCAAAAGGCCTATTTCAACGGCGGCGAGCAAGGTCAGAAGTTCTTCCGCAAAATGGCGGGCGGCTGACAATAGTCTTGTAGTGAAAGCGACCCCTTTGGGGCCGCATTTGCGCCATTACTGACATAACAGCGGTTGAAACGGGGCCTTCGCGGCCCCGTTTCTTTGACTGGATGTATAAAATTCGCCCCACAACTGAGAAATAGCGACGGTTTCTGACTCAATCCGGTAGACGCGGCGCTCCTCCAGCGCCGCAAGACGCTTGGGGACTTCTCCTCCCCAAGAAGGTCTCGTCAGTTCATGACTTTTTCGCGTAACCGCCTCGCCGTCGGCGTGGCTTTTGGCGTGCTCGTCGCCGCCTCCCAGGCCTCCGCTTCGGCCTTCTATCTGCAGGAACAATCGGTGCGCGGCGCGGGCCGGGCCTATTCGGGCGAGGTCGCTGATCACGGCGCATCCAGCCTGTGGTGGAACCCCGCCGCGATCGCCGGCCTGGAGGCCCATGAGGTCTATGGCGGTCTGCACGTCATCCAGGTCGATTCCGACGTCAACAACAACGGCTCAACCATCACCCGCCCCGTGCCGGTGACGACGGCGATCGGCGGCGACAGCCGCGTCTCCAAGCCGATCAAGAGCGGCGTCGTGCCCAACTTCGCCAGCGCCTGGCGGATCAATGAGCACCTGACCCTGGGCCTGTCGCTCGCTGCGCCCTACAATTTCACCACCGAATATGGTCCGCGCAGCTGGACCCGCTATGACGCGCTCAAGTCGCGCCTGACCACGGCCGACCTCCAGGGCACGGTGGCCTGGCGCGTCAATGACAAGCTGGACCTCGGCGTCGGCGTCAGCGCCGTCCATGCCGACGCGGAACTGACCAACGCCCTGCCCAACATCTCGCCGCTGCAGGCCGATGGCCTGCAGTCACTCAAGGGCGACGGCTGGACCTATGGCTGGACCGTGGGCGCGCAATATCGGCCCACCCCGGCCCTGACCCTGGGCGCCAGCTACCGCGCCAAGGTCGAGCAGACCCTGAAGGGCGAGGTCGCCGTCTCGGGCCTGCTGGCGCCCATCCCGGCGTCCAGCAACTTCAAGACCGCCGGCGAGGCCCAGATCACCACCCCCTGGATGGCCATCATCGGCGCGCGCTGGGCGGTCAATGACCGCGTCACCCTGAACGGTTCGGTCAGCCGCATCGGCTGGAGCCAGTTCGACGCCATCCGCGTCAAGTATGCGACCTCAGGCTCGACCAGCGTCCAGGACTACAAGGATGTCACCACCGCCGCTGTCGGCGTCGACTATCAGGTCAGCCCGCGCCTGACCTTGCGGGCCGGCGTGCAGTACGATCCGACTCCGACCCCGGACATCGGCCGCACGGCCCGCGTGCCGGACGGCAACCGCATGATGTACGCGGCCGGCGCCACCTGGGCGGCCAAGCCGAACCTGAAGCTCGACGCGGCCCTCAGCTACATCGGCTTCGAAGACACGAAGATCAATCGAACCGACGTGACGGCGACCAGCTCGACCGTCAACCTGCGCGGCGACGTGACGGGGTCCGCCGTCGTGATGTCGACGGGCGCGCGTTTCAGCTTCTAGGGCTGACGTGAACTAGACAGGAACAGGCCGTCCGGGCCGTGCTCGGACGGCTTTTCTGGCCCCTATGCGCCTGTACGGGCGTCAGGCAATGCTAGTTCCTGACAATGCCCCACAACGCCTTCGCGGCCCCGACAAACGCCCGGGCCGCCGCACTGTCGGGCTTGCCCAGCACCACGGGGACGCCGTGATCGCCGCCTTCGCGGACGGCCAGTTCGATCGGAACCTCCGCCAGCACCGGCACGCCCAGCACCCTGGCCTCGGCCACGCCGCCGCCGGAACCGAAGATCGGGATCGGGGCGCCTGTCGAAGGGTCGGCGAAGAAGGCCATGTTCTCGATCAGGCCCAGGATCCGGGTCGCGGTCTTGCCGAACATGATCGCGGCGCGGCGCGCGTCGATCAGGGCGATCTCCTGCGGCGTGGTGACCAGCACGGCGCCGTCGATACGCAGTTTCTGCACGAGGGTCAGCTGCACGTCGCCGGTGCCCGGCGGCAGGTCGACGACCAGAATATCCAGCGGCGCGGCTTCCGAGCCCCAGGCAACCTCGTGGATCATCTGGCGGACGGCCGAAGAGGCCATGGGACCGCGCCAGATCATCGCCTTGTCTTCATCGACCATGAAGCCGATCGACATGATCTTGATCCCGTGGGCCTCCAGGGGCTGAAGTTTGCCGTCCTCGAAGCTGGGTTCGCCATTGACGCCCATCATGCGCGGCCCGGACGGGCCGTAGATGTCGGCGTCCAGCAGGCCGACCTTCAGGCCCATGGCGTGGAAAGCGCAGGCCAGGTTGGTGGCGACCGTGGACTTGCCCACCCCGCCCTTGCCGGAGGCCACGGCGATCACGTGCTTCACATGGGCGGGCTTTTCGGCTTCCGGCGGCGGGACCATGCGGGCCTTCGGATCCTCGGACACCTTGGCGCCCTTGCGCACCCGGGTGGCGCCCTCGGCGGCCTGGGCGGTCAGCACCACCTGGGCGACATCGACCCCCGGCAGGTCGGCGAGGGCCTTCTCGGCGGCCTCGCGGACAGGCGCATAGGCGGCCGTCTTGGCGACCGGGACTTCCAGCATGAAACCGGCGCGACCATTGCGGACCACCAGGCCCTGCACCAGTCCGGCAGCCACAAGTCCCTGCCCGGTCAACGGATCGACGATGAGATCCAGGGCCGCGCGGGCCTCGTCGAGGGTGGTTGAAGCGGCGCCGGTCACGTCTATGTCTTGCCTTGTGGGGTGGGGGTCCTCATATCCGCGTGTGGGGAACGATTTACAATCCCCGCTGAAAAATCAAAATCCGACGGGAAGACAACGCCGCCCATGCCTTGGAACGACAATGCCGGCCCTGGTCCCTGGGGTTCTCCGCCGCCGAATGGCGACAAGGACAACACGCCGCGCCCTGGTCCGCGCCGCCCATCGGGCGGACCTCGCGATCCCCAGACCCCGATCGACCTGAACCAGGTGATCGAAGATCTGACCGCGCGCCTGCGCGGCTACTTTCAGGGTCCTGACCGGCCCCGCGCCATCGCCACGGCGGCCGGCGCCGTCGTCGCCCTGTGGGCAGTGACGGGCGTCTATGTCGTCCAGCCCAACCAGCAGGGCGTCGTCAGCACCTTCGGCGCCTTCTCGCGTGTCGCCAATCCGGGCCTGCGCTATCACCTGCCCTTCCCGGTCGAGAGCGTCGAAAAGGTCTCGGTCAGCGAGATCCGCACGACCGACATCGGCGCCACCGGCACGGACGGTGGCGAAGAGCGCCTGATGCTGACCAGCGACGAGAACATCGTCGACCTGGCCTTCTCGGTGCAGTGGCGGGTGTCTGACGCCCCCAGGTACCTGTTCAATGTCCGCGATCCCGAGAGCGTGATCCGCGCCGTCGGCGAGAGCGCCATGCGCGAGGTGGTCGGCAAGACCGCCCTGACCCCCATCCTGACCACCGGCCGCGGCCAGCTTCAGCTGGAGGCCGAGGTCCTGATGCAGCAGATCCTGGACCGCTATGACGCCGGGGTCTTCGTCGAAAGCGTGCAGATCCAGACGGCCACCCCGCCGCCGCCGGTCATCGACGCCTTCCGCGACGTGCAGCGCGCCAGCCAGAACGCCCAGTCCGCCGCCAACGTGGCGCGCGGCCGTAGCGCCGAGATCGTCCAGCAGGCCAAGGGCTATCGCGAGCAGGTCGTGCGCGAAGCGGCCGGTGAAGCCGCCCGCTTCAACCAGATCTATGACCAGTACAAGCTGGCCCCGGCCGTGACGCGCGAGCGCCTCTATCTTGAGACCATGCAGCGCGTGCTGGCCAATTCGAACAAGGTCATCATCGACAGCAAGGGCGCCAGCGCCCCGGTGATCCTGCCGCCCGACGCGTTCCGCCCGCGGACCGCCACCGTGGTCAAGTCCATCGACGGAGCCGCCCAATGATCCGTCCGCAAAACCGTCTCACCGCCCTCGGCGCCGCCGCCGGCGCCCTGCTCGTCCTGCTGGGTTCGACCGTCTATCAGGTCGATCAGCGCCATCAGGCCCTGGTCATCCGCTTCGGCGACCCGATCCGCGTGGTCCGCACGCCGGGCCTGCACCTGAAGGCGCCGTTCCTGGATCGTGTGGTCAAGTTCGACAACCGCAACATCGCCCTGAACGCCGACCAGGAAGAAGTGATCGCCGCCGACCAGGAGCGCCTGGTGGTCGACGCCTTCGTCCGCTACCGGATCAGCGACCCGCGCCAGTTCTACAAGACCCTGGGCGATGAGACCAAAGCCAAGGATCGGCTGGAGCGCATCGTCAACGCCTCGCTGCGCCAGACCATCGGCCGGGCCAATTCCGAGGAAGTGATCGCCGGCAAGCGCGCCGTGGTCATGGCCGCCATCCGCGACGAGGTCGGCCGCCAGGTGAAGGCTTCCGATCTTGGCGTCCAGATCATCGACGTGCGCATCCGCCGCGCCGACCTGCCCGAAGCCAACCAGAAGGCCGTGTTCGAGCGCATGCAGACCGCCCGCCAGCAGGAGGCCGCCCAGCTGCGCGCCATCGGCGAGCAGCAGAAGCGCGAGATCGTGGCCACCGCCACCGAGGAAGGCGAAAAGATCCGGGGTGAGGGCGACGCCCGCCGCGCCGAACTGTTCGCGTCCAGCTTCGGCCGGGACCCCAACTTCGCGGCCTTCTATCGCTCGATGCAGGCCTATGAGGCGTCGCTTGGTCAGGGAGACGCCACCCTGGTGCTTTCCCCCGACAGCGCCTTCTTCAAGTACTTCCAGCGCGGACCGCAAGCGCAGTAAGAACCGGGGCCGCGAGATTCTCTCGCGGCCCTTTTTCTTTCGAGGAAGACCATGCGTCGTCTCGCGGTTCTCGCCTGTCTTTTCGCCTGCCTGACTTCAGCGCCCGCTCTCGCCGCGCCGCTTGAGGTGCGGGTGGTAGTGGTGACCGCCTTCGAGATCGGCGAGGACACCGGCGACAAGGCCGGCGAGTTCCAGGCCTGGGCCCAGGTCATGCCCCAGAAGATCCCGTTCAAGACCGGCTTCCGCGACCTGCGCTATGATCCGGCCCGCAAGGTGCTGCTGCTCTCGACCAGCATGGGCACCAACCGCGCGGCGATCTCGACCCTGGCGCTGGGCCTTGATCCGCGCTTCGACCTCTCCAAAAGCTACTGGCTGATCGCGGCCATCGCCGGGGTCAATCCCAACCAGGGCTCGGTCGGCTCGGCCGCCTGGATCGGCGCGGTGATCGACAGCGACTTTGGCTACATGATCGACCCGCGCGAGACGCCCAAGGCCTGGTCGATCGGCCAGATCCCCCTCCATCGCAAGGCGCCCTATGAAGGGCCGCCGCCGGCGAACAGCGAAAACCTGTTCCCGCTGAACCTGACCCTGCGCGACTGGGCCTTCGACCTGACGCGCGACGCGGCCATTGCCGACAACGACGCCCTCAAGGCCCTGCGCGCGCCCTATGCGGGCCTGCCCAAGGCCCAGACGCCGCCGATGGTGCTGAAGGGTGACGAGGTCAGCGGCCAGGCCTTCTGGCACGGCGAGATCCTCAACCGTCACTACGAGGCCTGGGCCAATTACTGGACCGGCGACCAGGACGGCTTCGTGATGACCGGCATGGAGGACACCGGCGTCCTGGCCGCCGTCGACGCCCTGGGCCGCGCGGGCCGCGCCGACCCCCGACGCGTGCTGGTTCTGCGCACGGCCAGCAATTACACCACCCAGCCCCCCGGCGGCGATGCGGCGACCAACCTGCTGGGCGAGCAGACCGGCGTTCCGGCCCTGCAATCCTCGCTCGACGCGGCCTTCAAGGTCGGCGGCGTGGTGGTGGATGAGCTGTCGAAGAACTGGCCGCGCTACGCCGACGCGGTTCCGGGGCGCTGAAGACTGTCATCCCGGCCAAGCGCAGCGCAGACCCGGGATGACGAGCTTTTGGTATCCTGGCGCTCAGGCCGAGGCCTTCAGCAGGTCCAGCACCACGTGCAGGCTGTCGGCGATGTGGACGCACTTGTCGTGCATCTCCTCGTTGGGATCGAGGATGTCGGGCACCATCACCGTCATCATGCCGGCCGCATGGGCGGCGCGGACGCCGGGATGGGAATCCTCCAGCGCCAGGCAGTGGGCGGGATCGACGCCAAGCCGGCGGGCGGCTTCCAGATAGGGATCGGGGTGCGGCTTGTGGCGCACGACGTCGGCGTTGGCGACCACCGCGTTGAACCGGCTCAGCAGGTCAAAGCGCCCCAGATACTTCTCGACCGACACCATGCCGTTGGACGTGGCGATGGCGCAGGGCAGGCCCAGGTCATCCAGATGGTCGAGGATCTCGATCACCCCGGCCTTCAGCTTGGTTTCGGCTTCCAGCAGGTCCTCGACGTCGCTCCAGACGCGCTCGAAATAGGCCTGGATCGGAAAATCCTCACCATAGAGTTCGCGCAGCAGGATGGCGCTCTCGGGATTGGTCTTGCCCACCATCGACGCATAGATCTCGCCGGTGAAGGTCACGCCGAACACCGAGCCGGCCTCGATCATGGCGGCGCGATAGACGATCTCGGTGTCCAGCAGCAGCCCGTCCATGTCGAAGATCACCGCCTCGACGCGGCGCGGGAAGCTCATGCGGCGAACTCTGAAGTCTTGTAGCCCTGGAAGTAGAGCAAGGCGGTGAGGTCGGCATGATCGACCTTGGCGTGGGCCTGGGCCGCCACGATCGGCTTGGCGCGATAGGCGACCCCAAGGCCGGCGGCCTCGATCATTGCCAGGTCATTGGCGCCGTCGCCGACGGCCAGCGCGTCGGCGGAGGTCAGACCCAGCGCCGTCGTCTCCTCGATCAGGGCGGCCAGCTTGGCCTCCTTGCCCAGGATCGGATCGCCCACCTGGCCGGTCAGCTTGCCGCCTTCTTCGATCAGGGTGTTGGCGCGGTTCAGGTGGAAGCCCGCCGCCTGCGCCACGCGGGTGGTGAAGAAGGTGAAGCCGCCCGAGACCAGGGCGCAGCGCGCGCCGTGGGCCGCCATGGTCCTGACCAGGGTCTCGGCCCCGGGATTGAGCCGCACGCGATCATCATAGCAGGACTGCAGGGCGTCGACCGACAGGCCGGTCAGCATGCCGACCCGCTCGCGCAGCGCGCCCTCGAAGGCCAACTCGCCGCGCATGGCCCGTTCGGTGATCTCCGAGACCTGGGCCTTCACCCCGGCGAAGTCGGCCAGCTCGTCCAGGCACTCAACATTGATGATGGTCGAGTCCATGTCGGCGATCAGCAGGCGCTTGCGGCGGTTCTCGACCGGCTGGATCGCGAAATCGACCGGCAGGTCGGCGAGCAGCGCCTGGAGCGGCGCGACGGCGGCGCCATCAAGCAAGAAGTCGGCGGCCAGCGCTCCCAGAGGCGCAGGACGGCTGGACAGCGCCGCCTCGACGCGCGACACGGCTTGAGCGTAAGCGGCGGGATCAGCGCCCACCACGGTGAGGACAGTCGGGATCATGGAGAGCTTGGACATTGCGCCTCGCATCTGGCTGATCGCCGGCCCGACCGCAAGCGGCAAGTCGGCCTACGCCCTGCGTCTGGCCCAGGAAATCGGCGGCGAGATCGTCAATGCCGACTCCATGCAGATCTATGCCGACCTGCGCGTCCTGACCGCCGGCCCCTCGCCCGACGAGATGGCGGCTGTCCCGCATCACCTGTTCGGCACGGTTGACGCCGCTGAAACCTGGTCGGTCGGCAAGTGGCTGGAAGCGGCCATGGTCGCCCTGCGCGACATCGACCATCGCGGCAAGCCGGTCGTTGTGGTCGGCGGCACCGGCCTCTATTTCCGCGCCCTGACCCATGGCCTTGCCGACGTGCCGGCGGTGTCGGAGACCCAGCGCGAGATTTCCGGCTTGCTCTACGCCGCCCAGGGCGAACATGAGTTTCGCGAAGACCTCGCCAAGCTCGATCCCGAGGCCGCCGCCCGCATCGAGATCGGCGACCGCCAGCGCCTGCTGCGCGCCCACGCCGTCGCCGTGGCCACAGGCCGATCCTTGACCGCCTGGCAGAACGACACCCGCCCCTCGCTGGCGCCGGGCAGCTGGAAGGGTCTGGTCCTGGATCCGCCGCGCGCCGACCTCTATGCCCGCTGCGACGCCCGCCTTGGCGTGATGGTGCAGAACGGCGCCCTGGAGGAAGTGGCGGCCATGGAAGCCCGCGGCCTCAGCCCCGCCCTGCCCGCCCTCAAGGCCCTGGGCTACCGCGAACTGGCGGCCCACCTGCGCGGCGAGACCACCCTGGACCAGGCCCTCGACGCCGCCCGCCAGGAAACCCGCCGCTACGCCAAGCGTCAGCTGACCTGGTTCAGGAACCAGACGCCGGATTGGGAGCGGGTTTGACCCGCTTTCGTCCGATCACAAGGAAGCCATGATGTCCGACCTCAACGCCCTCGCCGAACGCGTCGCAGAGCGCCTGACCGCGCGCGGCGAGACCCTCGCCATCGCCGAGTCCTCTTCGGGCGGCCTGATCTCGGCGGCCCTGCTGGCTGTGCCGGGCGCTTCGAAGTTTTATGTCGGCGGGGCGGTCGTCTACACGGCGCGGGCCCGGCTGACCCTGATGGACATCCCGCAAAAGGCCATGGACGGCCTGCGCTCGGCCAGCGAACCCTATGCCGTGATGCTGGCCCGGGTGGCGCGCAAGAACCTGAAGGCGACCTGGGGCCTGTCGGAAACCGGCGCAGCCGGGCCGGACGGCAACCGCTATGGCGACCTTCCCGGCCACACCTGCACGGCCGTGGTCGGCGAAGAGGTGTCGGTCAGCGCCACTCTGGAAACCGGCGTCAACGACCGTCCCGCCAACATGCAGGCCTTCGCGGTCGCCGCGCTGACGCTGCTGCTCGACACTCTGGACGGGTGAATTGGGACAATAAGGCACATCCATGCCTTCAAACCCGCCTTGACGCCCCCTTTCGCGCATGGCATCACCCTTTCCGTAGCTTTGGAGCAAGACTCGTGCGCAAAACCATGATCGTACTTATGGAGCGGCTGTCCGCGATGTGACCTTGAAGTCACGTCGTAGTTCAGTCGCGCGCGCAAAGGTCCTTCGGGACCTTTTTTCTTTTCAGCCTCCCCCTTTCCCGCCCCCCTACGGACCGCCACCATGACCGCCCACCAGACCATCGAGAGCCAGGCTCCCAGCGAAACCATCGACCGCGCCATGACCGGCGCCGAGATCGTGGTTCGCGGCCTCGTGGACCAGGGCGTCGAAGTGCTGTTCGGCTATCCGGGCGGGGCCGTGCTGCCGATCTATGACGCGCTGTTCCACGAGCCGCGCCTGCAGCACATCCTGGTTCGCCATGAACAGGGCGCGACCCATGCCGCCGAAGGCTATGCGCGCAGCTCGGGCAAGCCGGGCGTGGTCCTGGTCACCTCGGGTCCGGGCGCGACCAACGCCATCACCGGCATCATGGACGCCCTGATGGACTCCATCCCGATGATCGTCATCACCGGCCAGGTGCCCACCCACCTGATCGGCACCGACGCCTTCCAGGAAGCCGACACGGTCGGCATGACCCGCTCGTGCACCAAGCACAACTATCTGGTCAAAGACGTCCGCGACCTGCCGCAGATCATCCATGAGGCCTTCAAGATCGCCACCACCGGCCGTCCCGGCCCGGTGCTGATCGACATCCCCAAGGACGTCCAGTTCGCCAAGGGCGAATATTACGGCCCGACCGAAGTGCGCTCGACCCACGCCTACAGCCCCAAGACCAAGGGCGAAGCGGGCCGCATCGCCGAAGCCGCAAAACTGATCGCCCAGGCCCGCCGGCCGATCTTCTACACCGGCGGCGGCGTCATCAACGCCGGCCCCAGGGCCAGCGCGCTGCTGCGCGAGTTTCAGGCCCTGACCGGCGCGCCGGTCACCTCGACCCTGATGGGCCTGGGCGCCTTCCCGGCCGCCGATCCGGCCTGGCTGGGCATGCTGGGCATGCACGGCACCTTCGAAGCCAACAACGCCATGCACGATTGCGACGTGATGATCTGCGTCGGCGCCCGCTTCGACGACCGCGTCACCGGCCGACTGGACGCCTTCTCGCCGGGCAGCAAGAAGATCCACATCGATATCGACCCTTCGTCGATCAACAAGAACGTCCGCGTCGACCTGCCGATCATCGGTGACGCCGCCAGCATCCTGGAAGACCTGATCGCGGCGTGGAAGGCGGCTGGCCACCAGCCCAACAAGCCTGCGCTGGGCGACTGGTGGGCCCAGATCGATGCGTGGCGCGCTCGCCAGTGCCTGAAGTACCGCGGCTCGGAAACCACCATCAAGCCGCAGTACGCCATCGAGCGCCTCTACGAGCTGACCAAGGGCCGCGACACCTACATCACCACCGAGGTCGGCCAGCACCAGATGTGGGCCGCGCAGTTCTATCGCTTCGAGGAGCCCAATCGCTGGATGACCTCCGGCGGCCTGGGCACCATGGGCTATGGCCTGCCCGCCGCCGTCGGCGTGCAGATGGCCCACCCCGGCAGCCTGGTCATCGACATCGCCGGCGAAGCCTCGATCCAGATGTGCATCCAGGAACTGTCGACGGCGATCCAGTTCAACCTGCCGGTCAAGATCTTCATCATCAACAATGAGTGGATGGGCATGGTCCGCCAGTGGCAGCAGCTGCTGCACGGCGAGCGCTACAGCCACTCCTATTCCGACAGCCTGCCCGACTTCGTGAAACTGGCCGAGGCCTATGGCGCGGTCGGCATCCGTTGCAGCGACCCCGCCGAGCTGGACGAAAAGATCCTGGAGATGATCAACAGCGACAAGGTCGTGGTCTTCGACTGCCGCGTCGAGAAGCACGAGAACTGTCTGCCGATGATCCCCTCGGGCAAGGCCCACAACGAGATGATCATGGGCGACGTCGAGGACATCGGCAACGTCATCGGCGAGGCTGGGGCGGGGCTGGTTTAGGCCGCCCCTCGCCCTTCGGTTCCTCTTTGCTTAGAAACGATCCCATGCCCAACGCTCCCGCCGCCTCCGGATCCGCTTACGACATGCCCACTGCAGCCCAGGCCGAGCAGACGGCGACCTTCGCCCTGCTGGTGGATAACGAGCCGGGCGTGCTGCACCGCGTGGTCGGACTGTTCGCCGCGCGCGGCTACAATATTGAAAGCCTGACGGTCGCCGAGACCGATCACAAGGCCCACACCAGCCGCATCACCGTGGTGACCCGCGGCACGCGCCACACCCTGGACCAGATCGAAGCCCAGCTTCACAAGGTGGTCAATGTCCGCCGCGTCCACGACGTGACCCGCGACCCCAATGGCGTTGAGCGCGAGCTGGCCCTGGTGAAGGTGCGCGGCTCGGGCGCCGACCGGGTCGAGGCCCTGCGCATCGCCGACATCTTCCGCGCCAAGCCGGTGGACACCACCCTGGAGAGCTTCGTGTTCGAGATTTCGGGCGCCCCGTCCAAGATCGACAAGTTCCTGGACCTGATGCGTCCGCTGGGCCTGGTGGAGCTTTCCCGCACCGGGGTGCTGTCGATCGAGCGCGGCTTCGAAGGGATGTAGTGGAGTGCGGCGATAAGCCTGACCGGTATGAACGCGGGTCTGGCCCTCGATCCGGCTGTGGGACGAGGCGCCGGCGGCGATCCCGCTGACGCCCCAGCCGGTCACCCCACCTTCAGGACGTTGAAGCGGTAAAGCAACGCGCCCAACACCGCCCCGATCGCCGGGGCCACGAAGAACAGCCACAGCTGAGCCAGAGCCTGGCCGCCGACCAGCACTGCCGGTCCAAAGCTACGAGCCGGATTGACCGACACGCCCGTGATCTGGATGCCGACGATGTGGATCACTGCCAGGGCGATGCCGATGCCCAGGCCGGCGAAGCCCGGCGCGGCGTTGGCGCCCGTCGCGCCCAGGATGACGATCACGAAGATGGCGGTCATCACCACCTCGAAGATGAAGGCCGCCTGCAGCGAGTATTCGCCCAGATAGCCCGGACCCCAGCCGTTCTGGCCCAGCCCCTTGGCGACACCGCCGGCGATGCAGTACAGGACGGCGGCGCCCGCCGCCCCGCCCGCGAACTGGGCGACCCAGTAGCGCAGCATCTCCACCAGGCTCATGCGGCCGGCGACGAAGACTGCCAGACTGACGGCCGGATTGACGTGGCAACCCGACACCGGACCGATGCCATAGGCCAGGGCGATGATCGCGAAACCGAAAGCCAGGGCGATACCCAGCTGACCGACATGGTCCCCACCCAGTACAGCCGCGCCGCATCCAAATAGAACCAGGGTGAAAGTACCGATGAACTCGGCAACAATTTTTGACATTTCGACTCCTCCCACATCGTTGTGTTGAACAGGACCATGCAGGATTTCATCGTCTATTGGAATGCCGGCCATTTTACCTTGGCTTCGGGGCCCCTGCCCGCAACCGGCTCGGCATCGGCGAAGAACAACCCGACGAGCCTTCCATCCCGGGCGCGAACCCCCTATATTGGAGTTGTCCGGTCTCGGCCGGACTATGGGGATAAACGCGCACGTAATAAGCGGACTGGACCCGGGTGCGATTCCCGGCGGCTCCACCAATCTCTCCCGAGTTATCACGGGACTGCATGGGGCCGATCAGCATCGACAGACGTGTAAAGGTGTAATGCTTTCTCTCGGCGTGGCTCACCGTATCGGGCCGCTAAACTAACTGCGAACGATAACTTCGCTGAAGAGTTCGCTATCGCCGCGTAATGCGGTGCTAGTGAATTCGCGCCTTAAGTCCTAGGGGTTCAGATCCTTAGGCGGGGCCCGGAGGGAGCCTGCCAACAGAATCCCTCCACTTTCCAAAAGTGGTAGCCGAGGCTCCCTCCTCTCTTTGCGAGGGGAATGCGGGAGCCTGCCAACAGAATCCCTCCACTTTCAAAAGTGGTAGCCGAGGCTCCCTCCTCTCTTTGCGAGAAGGAATGCGGGAGCCTGCCAACAGAATCCCTCCACTTTCCAGACGTGGAGGCGCGACAGAAGCGCGCGACTTAACCATCCTTGAAATTTGTGGTCCCTCAGAGGGTTCCCGCACCTTTGCCGCGAGGGCGTGACGCGCTAGGCTGAGACTCTTTATCAGTTCCCCAGTTTCTTGACGGACCGCATGGCCCCCACCAACCCGCCTGAAGACCTTATGCAATACGAGGCCATGGCCCAGGACGCCCTGCGCGGCGTCGTGAAGGCGGCCCTGCGCAAGGCGGCTGCCCCTGGGGGTCTGCCCGAACCGCACCACCTCTACATCACGTTCAAGACCCAGGCGGCCGGCGTGTCGGGTCCGCAGGACCTGCTGGGCAAGTATCCTGACGAGATGACCATCATCCTGCAGCACCAGTACTGGGACCTGGCGCCGGGCGAGACCTTCTTCTCGGTCACCCTGAAGTTCGGCGGTCAGCCCAAGCGCCTGTCGGTGCCCTATGCGGCCGTGACCCGCTTCTACGATCCGTCGGTGCAGTTCGCCCTGCAGTTCGAGGCCCCCGAGGTGGTTCCGCCAGAACCTACCGTCGAGCCGGAGCCGGAAGCGCCCACCGAAGGCGGCGGCGATGACGCGCCCAAGATCATCTCCCTCGACCAGTTCCGGAAGAAGTAGCGGGTGAGCGACGTCGCGGCGGACGAACCCCAGGTTCTGACCGACGAGGCGATCCTCGAACGCTTCCGCGCGTCCAAGAACGCGCCCTCGGGCTCGCGCACCCTGGGCTTCCAGCTGCTGGCCGTGCGCCAGGCCGACCGAGAGGTCGAGGTGGGGTTCGAAGCCCGCGCCGACCTGTTGTGCAACCCGATGGGCCAGATCCAGGGCGGCTATGTCTGCGCCATGCTGGACGAGTGCATGTCGGTGGCCGGCATGATCAGTTCGGGCATGACCCATGTGGTGCCGACGCTGGAGATGAAGACCAGCTTCCTGCGTCCCGCCCTCCCCGGCGCTCTGCGCGGGGTGGGGCGCGTGGTCAAGTGGGGCAAGACCGTCTGTTTCACCGAGGGCGAGCTCTATGACGGCGAAGGCCGGCTGCTGGCCAAGGCGTCCGGCACGGCCATCCCGACGCCGTTCGCTCGGTTCAAGAAATAGGGGCGGGCGATGCGGAACGTGGCGGGCATTATTGTCGGCGTTCTCCTTCTCAGCCTGACGTCGTTCGCCCGGGCCGAGGCCCCGTTCTACCGCTGGTCGGCCGTGGTCGTGGCCGGCGACTGGCGCGCCCATTCTGGCGGCTCCACCGAGGCCTTCGACAATGCCCGGCGGGATGTCGCCCTGACGCTCACCGACCTCGGCTTTGATCCCGCTGCGGTGCGGCAGTTCTCGACGCGCCCCCACCGCTATCCCGCCATCGCACCGGGCCCTTCGGACGCGCGCTCGATCCACGCCAGCCTCAAGCAGAGCGCTCAGAGCGCCAGGGCCGGCTGCCTGTTCTACATCAGCTCGCACGGCAGCCCCGACGGCGCCCTGCTGGGCGATGTTATCCTGCCGCCGCAGCTTTTGGCGGCCATGATCGAGGACGCCTGCCCCGAGCGCCCCAGCGTCGTGGTGATCTCGGCCTGCTTCTCGGGCGTGTTCATTCCGGCGCTGAAGAAGCCCGACCGCATGATCCTGACCGCCGCCCGCCGCGACCGCGCCTCGTTCGGTTGCGGCGAGAGTGACAAGTATCCGTTCTTTGACGACTGCTTTCTGTCGTCCGCGCGCCAAGCCAGGGACTTCGTCGCCCTGGGTTCAGCGGTGAAGACCTGCGTGGAGCGCAAGGAGGTCGAGGTCGGAGCCGAGCCCGCTTCCGAACCCCAGGTCTGGATCGGCCCGGCCCTGCGCCCGTTCCTGCCGCTCTATGCGTTCGCAAGGGCCAAACCGGCGGCGCCGTGAGAGCGTCCCCAGCAATAGACGCCAATAGAGCACGCCGCCCTTTGAACGCGGTGCGAGGCGCCCTAGAAGTCAGCTGAAGTCATTCAGCCTGAGGGGTCGGCCTTGACGTCGCGCTTTTCGTCCAGAGCCGCTCTCATCGCGGTCATGATCGGTTTCCTGGCGTCGGCGAGTTTCGCCCAGGCCCAGGATGTTGCACCGGCGCCGCCGTCCGAACCCGCCGCGACCTTGGCCGTCGAGGGCCCCAGGCCCTATGCCAGCCAGCAACGCCGCGCCCGGCCGCGCCCCGTTTCGCCCCGGCGGGCCGAAGCCGCGCCGGTGATCGCACCGTCCGCGCCCACCGCTCGGCCCGTCGCCGGCGTCACCCCCCTGCCGGCGGCCGAACTTGAGGCCTTTGTGGACGGCCTGATCCGCCGCAGCATGATCGAGGACCATATCGCCGGCGTGACCATCGCCGTCGTCCAGAACGGCCAGGTCGTGCTGAAGAAGGGCTATGGCGTCGCCAGCCTCAAGGAACGGCGCGCCGTCCATCCCGACAAGACCCTGTTCCGCATCGCCTCGATCTCCAAGACGTTCACCTGGATCGCCCTGATGAACGAGATCGAGGCCGGTCGCATGCGGCTGGACGGCCCGGTCAATCTCTACCTGCCCGAACCGCTGCAGGTGCGTGGCAAGGACAAGGCCCCGGTTCTGCTTCGCCACCTGATGACCCACACGCCCGGGTTCGAGGATCGCGCCCTGGGCCAGCTGTTCGAGCAGGACTGGAAGCGCGTGCGGCCCCTGAACGAGTATCTGCGCCAGGAGCGCCCGCGTCGTGTGCGAGAGCCGGGCGCCCTGCCGGCCTATTCCAACTATGGCGTGGCCCTAGCCGGCGCGGCCGTGGCCAATGTCACCGGCAAGCCCTTCGAGCAACTGGTGGCCGAAGAGATCATCTTCCCGGCCGGCATGACCCACACCACCTTCCGTGACGCCCGCCCGTGGCGCGACGACCTGCCCGCGCCGATGACCGCGGCCCTGGCCGCCGAGCGCTCGGCGGGCTTCCGCTGGACCCAACTGGGCTGGCGAGAGCAGCCGCCGGAATTGACCGGCCAGGTCGCCCCCGCCGGCGGCGGCTCGTCAACCGCAGCGGACATGAGCCGCTATATGATGCTGCTGCTGGGCAACGGAACGCTCGACGGCAAGACCATCTATTCCCCGCGCACCGCCCAGACCTTCCGCACACTCATGTACCAGCCCGCTCCGGAAGCGGCCGGCTGGAATGCTGGGTTTCAGGACATCGCCTTGCCCGGCGGCCGGCGTGGCTATGGTCACAACGGGGCGACCCTGTGGTTCTTCTCCAACATGGTCGTGGTCCCTGACCTTGGCCTGGGCGTGTTCATCGCCGTGAACACGGATACGGGCGCCGAGCTGCCGTCGGTCGTGCCGACCGCGATCATCGAGCGATTCTACGCGCCGCCGCCCGCCGTGCCGACCCTGCGCCCCCTCAGCCCGGACGCGGCCCGGATCTACGAAGGCGACTATCTGGGCACACGTCGCGCCTATGGCGGACTTGAAGGCTTCATCGGCCGCATCACTCAGCGGGCCGAAGTGCGGGTCACCCCGGACGGACAGCTCGCCGTGCTCAGCGACGGCCGCTCAACGCTGTGGAACGCCACCGAAAAGCCTGGCGTGTTCCAGGCCAGCGACAGCGCCAAGACCCTCGTCTTCGAAACCGTCGGTGGGCGCGGGAGCCGGTTCTACCCGTCTCCCGGCTTCTCGGCCTTCGAGCGGATCACCTTTCCCATGGGCGCGGGTTTGCTGATCTGGATCGTCGCGCTCTCGGCGTTCGCCGCCATCGCCACCCTGGCGGGCGTGTTCATGCGCGACCGTCGCGAGACTCGCCAGACCCCGACCCAGACCCGGGCCAACCTGCTCCAGACCACCCAGGCAACCCTGTGGCTGATCGCCCTGAGTTGCGTGGGGGTGTTCGCCGCCAATTCGGGCGACATCGCCTGGGTGTTCTATGGCTGGCCCAGCGGATGGCTGGTGACCGCCTCAGCGTGTACGCTGGTCGCCAGTGTCCTGACCGTCGTCACCCTGGTCATGGCCCCCGTGGTCTGGCGCGGCGGACGCCGGGTCGATAGCTGGACCACCCTGCGCAAACTGGCCTTCACCTACACAGCCCTGCTCTATGCGGTGCTCGGCGTACTGCTGATGCTCTGGAACTTCCTGCTGCCTGTGAAGGGCTGATTCCGGGTCTGAACCGGCGCTGAAATTGCACCGTTCTCCCACAGCACAGCCTTGGGAGGGGAAGACGTGTCAAAGCAGGACGGTTTGGTGTTTGGCGGCGCGGGCCTGGGGGCCTGGCTGGCGGCGACGGCGTTCTACGCCGCTTTCGGCGCGGGGGTTCTAGAGAGCGCCTTCTGGTTCTATGCGATCAACGCCTTCGCGGCGGCGGCCTTCGTGACCTTCGTGTTCCATGCCGCAGCGCGCCTGCGTCACATCAAGCGCGGCAAGCGCATGCTGCCGATGCTGACCTTCGCCGCGCCGGGCCTGATGGCCAGCGCCGTGGTGATCGGCCAGTTCGAGGCGTTGATGCCTGCCGCCGACCCGGTCAGCCTGGGCCGCTATGGCGCCTTCCTGATGGTGCTGTTCACGGCCCTGGCCGCTTCAGCCTTCGAGCGTGCGCCGCAAAAGGCCTGACGCGCGCTTGCGCACCAGGATGATGATCCGCTCGCGATCCCCCGGCCGGCGCTCGACCAGCAGCCGGCCGACCTGGGCGTCGTCGTGGAAGGCATAGCCCTTGATCGAATCCAGCAGGGCCTTGGCCAGGTTGTCCAGATCCATCCACGGCGGCTCGCCGACATATTCCATGAAGATATCGACCTCGAACTCGCCCCAGGCCGGCCGCGCGCCGCGCCAGACCTTGCGGAAGAACTCGTAGATCAGCGGCTTGTAGTACTTGCCCTGGGTGGTGAGGCCATCGACCTCAAGGGTCAGTTCGCCATCCGCCTCGCGGGCGCGCACCTTGCCGTGTTGGGTCCAACCTTCATTCATCCGCGCCTCATAAGGCCTTCCGGCTTTGCAGTCTCCCTCGCCATTGGCTAAACCCGCGCCAACAGAACGCGAGGGATCCGCTCCATGACCGCCACCCGCATCGAGACCGACACCTTCGGCCCCATCGAAGTCGCTGCTGACCGCTACTGGGGCGCTCAAGCCCAGCGCAGCCTCGGCAACTTCAAGATCGGCTGGGAAAAGCAGCCCCTGCCGATCGTGCGGGCGCTCGGGATCGTCAAGCGCGCCGCCGCAGAGGCCAACCTGGCCCTGGGCAAGCTGGATCCGAAGATCGCCGAAACCATCGTCGCCGCCGCCAATGAAGTGATCGACGGCAAGCTGAACGATCACTTCCCGCTGGTGGTCTGGCAGACCGGCTCGGGCACCCAGTCGAACATGAACGCCAACGAGGTGATCTCCAACCGCGCCATCGAGATGCTGGGCGGCGAGATGGGCTCCAAGAAGCCCGTCCACCCCAACGACCACGTCAATATGAGCCAGTCGTCGAACGATACCTTCCCGACGGCCATGCACATCGCCTGCGCCGAACAGGTGGTCCACGACCTGCTGCCGGCCCTCAAGCACCTGCACAAGGCTCTCGCCGCCAAGGCCGCCGCGTGGAAGGACATCATCAAGATCGGCCGCACCCACACCCAGGACGCCACGCCCCTGACGCTGGGCCAGGAGTTCGGCGGCTACGCCCAGCAGATCGAGAACGGCATCGCCCGTATCGAGATGACCCTGCCGATGCTGATGCAACTGGCCCAGGGCGGCACAGCCGTCGGCACTGGGCTGAACGCCCCCGTCGGCTTTGCCGAACTGGTGGCCGAGAAGATCGCCGGCGTGACGGGCCTGGCCTTCACCACCGCCCCCAACAAGTTCGAGGCCCTGGCCGCCCACGACGCCATGGTCTTCACCCACGGCGCCATCAACACGGTCGCCGCCAGCCTGTTCAAGATCGCCAACGACATCCGCTTCCTGGGCTCGGGTCCCCGCGCCGGTCTGGGCGAACTGGCCCTGCCGGAGAACGAGCCGGGCTCGTCGATCATGCCGGGCAAGGTCAACCCGACCCAGTCCGAAGCCCTGACCCAGGTCTGCGCCCAGGTGTTCGGCAACCACTCGACCCTGACCTTCGCCGGCAGCCAGGGCCATTTCGAGCTGAACGTCTTCAACCCGGTGATGGCCTACAATTTCCTGCAGTCGGTGCGCCTGGTCGCCGACGCCGCGATCAGCTTCACCGACAACTGCGTCGTCGGCATCGAGCCGCGCGTCGACAACATCAGGAAGGGCGTCGAGAACAGCCTGATGCTGGTCACGGCCCTGAACGGCAAGCTGGGCTACGACGCCTGCGCCAAGATCGCCAAGACCGCGCACAAGAACGGAACCACCCTGCGCGAAGAGGCCGTCGGCGGGGGCTATCTGACGAACGAAGAGTTTGATCAGTATGTTCGGCCGGAGAACATGATCTCGCCGGGCTGATGAACACGCTCGATTTCCAGCGCGACGGGGCGGTGCGGTTTCCGGCCGTCCTGTCGACTGCTGTCTGAAATGGCTGGGTCTGAACGCGCAGGAGTTGTGAGGCTTCAAATTACGCCGATGGGGCGCTAAAGCGTTTTTGGAACACACCGAGAACACTCGCATGACCGCGCTCGACCGCCCCTACTGGATCGAAGCCCTGATCCAGCGCCGTGAGGGCTGGAATCCTGAAGCCTACCCTTTCAACCTGCCTGTGCTGCGCGGTCTGGAGAGCATCGCCTTTCATCCGCGCGTCACCTTCCTGGTCGGCGAGAACGGCTCGGGAAAATCGACCCTGATCGAGGCTTTGGCGGTGGCCTGGGGCTTCAACGCCGAGGGCGGGTCGCGGAACTTCAACTTCAGCAGCCGCGCGTCGCACTCCGACCTGCACAGCCACATCCGCCCCGTGCGATCGATCATTCGTCCGCACGACGGCTACTTCCTGCGCGCCGAGAGCTTCTTCAACGTCCAGACCGAGATTGAAGCGCTCGACCGGGAGCCACACCCAGGCGGAGCCTTCATCGCCAGCGCCTATGGCGCCCGCCCCCTGCACGAACAATCCCACGGCGAGGCCTTCTTCGCCCTGTTCGACAACCGTTTTCGTGGCGATGGCCTCTATATCCTCGACGAGCCCGAAGCCGCCCTATCACCCAGCCGGCAGCTGTCGTTCCTGGCCAAGCTGCATCAACTGGTGCTGGCACGTTCGCAGCTGATCATCGCCACACATTCGCCGATCATCCTCGGCTATCCCGACGCCTGGATCTACGAGACCTCCGAACGCGGCCTGGAGCGGGTGGAGTACGAAGACCTCGACCACGTCACGGTGACCCGCAGCTTCCTCAACCGCCGCCAGACCTTCCTGGACGTGCTGCTGTCGGAGGATGAGGAGGAATGATAATCTCCCGGTCCATGGACGCCCCTGAACTCGACCTCGGCATCGACCCCGAACTGTTGGCTCAAGCCCAGCGGCTGGGGATTTCCATCACGGGCCTCAGTGAAACCCAGCTTCGCCTGCATCTGCAGACGGTCGATCCCGCCGGCGCCGAGGACCGCGCCCGGCGCTGGGCGGCGGAGAATGCTGAAGCGATCAAAGAGCATAATGAGCGCATTGCTCAGCGCGGCTTGATCTCAGACCACTTCAGACGGTGGTAGGTTGCGGCAGTTCGACGCCTACCTGAATCCCTCGCCGGAGAGCCGTAAGGTGGCGCCCTTCCTGGTGGTGCTGTCCTCGCATCATCTGCATGAGCTCGATGAGGTCGTGGTCGCGCCCGCCGTGAACGACGCCAAGCGCCAGGTCAGCGGTCTGGAGATCGGGGTCGAAATAGACGGGCAACCGCTGATGCTGGTTGTCAGCGAGCCCTTCAGCCTGACCGCAAGCTTGCTGCGAAGCAGGGCGACCAATCTGCTGACCCACGAAGACGAAATCCGCCGCGCCCTCGACCGGCTGTTCACCAGCTTCTGACGCCTACCGCCGAACCTCCACCACCTCGCGGCCGATCGGGGCCAGAGCGATGATCGCCAGCTGGAAGTCCTTGATGGCGAAGGGGATGCCGACAATGGTCACGGCCTCGGCGGCGGCGATCATCAGGTGGCTGAGCGCGATGTACCAGCCGCCCAGGATGAACCAGATCACATTCAGCACGAAGCCCAGAGGCCCTGTGCCCAGGTCGCCCCGGCCGCTGACGATCTCGCGGCTGACGATCTCCTTGCCGAACGGCCAGAAGGCGAAACCGGCGATGCGCCAGGCCGCGCCCGTATAGGGCAGGCCGACGATGGTGATGGCCAGCAGGGCGCCGCCCAGCAGCCACAGCAGGCCGGAAAGCCAGCCGCCGAGGACGAACCAGAGGATGTTGAGGATCAGTCGGATCACGAAGACGGCTCCCAGCCCATAAACCCAGACCCTAGAGGTGGGGCGTATCGCGAGACTTGTCGAGAACAAGGCGCGCGCGTTACGGCGAATTCACCCCCTGCCCCAAACGAGGGGACTGTGGCCAAGGGGTCAAAATCGGATAGGTACCTGCAAGCACAGGGCGCCGGGGCAGACCCGCGCCGCCGACGAGGACGATCATGGGCCTGTTCCGCAAGAAGCGTCGACCGATCGAACTGCCGGCCGGCGTGGCCCCGACCCTGATGGAAGTGAAGTTCCGCGGCTGTACGTTCTGGATGCCGGAGCACTGGGTGATCACCCGCCAGCTGGACGACGGCAAGGACTACGAGCCCTGGGTGCTCGACTACTTCCTCAAGATCCTCAAGCCCGGCATGACGGTGCTGGACGTCGGGGCCAGCTGGGGCGCCTTCGCGCTTCCCGCAGCCAAGGCGGTGGGGACCACGGGCAAGGTCATCGCCATCGAGATGAGCGCCGGCAACGGCCGCGTGCTGCTGGAAAGCGCCAAAGCCAGCGGCGTCACCAACATGCAGCTGCTGCTGGTGGGCGTCTCAGACCGCCTTGGGACCGAATATCTGCGTCGCCAGACGGTGCACAACAACTTCCAGATGGAGCCGCCCATCGACGGCATTCCCGAAAATCTCGACGCCTTCGACATCGCCCCCGTCGTGCCGCTGGACCTGCTGCGCGCCGACTTCGGCAAGGTCGATGTGCTGAAGATCGACATCGAAGGGATGGAGTATCGCGCCTTCATGGGCGCCAGGGCCCTGATGGCCGAGCAGAAGCCCATCACCTTCCTGGAATACTCACCGCGCTTCCAGAGCGAGATCTCGGGCGCCGATGGCGCGGCCCTGCTGACCTTCTTCCTGGACCTCGGCTATGGCGTCGAGATCCTGCACCGCAAGAAGAAGCGCGAACGGGTGGCCGGTGGTGACGCCGCCCAGGTCATCGCCAAGGTCGACGCGGCCTGGACCCGGCATGTCGAGGACGACAGGGGCACACACCTGGACCTCTGCCTGACGGCTATTTGATCAGCTGCCATCCGCGGACCCAGCGGCCCTTGGTGATCTGGCCCAGGGCCAGCAGATAGATGCCCGCATAGATCACCGTGCCCAGGCCCAGCAGCGCCCAGGTCCACGGACCGGGCATGTGCAGGGTCGGGGCGGTCGTCACCCAGTCATGGCGGGGCGAGGTCAGTTCCAACCAGAGCCCGCCAACCCAGGCGGCGGCGAACAGGGCCACGATCGGATAGCGCAGGATCGGACTGCGCTGGACCAGCAGCCAGGTCTGGATCAGGGCCACGACCAGACCGGCCGCCAGGCCTGCCAGCCAGGGCCACCAGGGCCCGGGAACCAGACGCGCGGCCCGCAGGGCGGCCCAGCCGGGCGCCCACAGCACCGGGCCCAGCATCAGCACGATCAGGACGCAGCCGACCAGCACGCCTACCCCGCCGCCGATCACCTTGCCGGCCGCCTCGCCGGCCTCCTGGGCCCGCACATTGGGGTCGCCGCTCGGATTGGCGGCCGAGGTGGCGATGATGGTGTCCAGACGCGGCAGGCGCTCGCCAGGAGCGGCGCGGGGCAGTCCGAGATGGAGAGGCTTCCGCCGGGCCATCAGGCTCTCCGGCTGACCGCGAAGTCGGCGAGGCTTTCCAGCGCCGTGCGCCACTCATTGGCCGGGAACATCGCCAGGGCCGACTTGGCCTTGTCGGCATAGTCGGCTGCCAGGTCCAGGGTCGCGTCCAGGGCGCCGGACCCGATGATCAGTTCGCGGGCGCGGCGGAAGTCGGCTTCGGTCTGCTCGCGACGGCCGATGGCCCGCTCCCAGAACTCGGCTTCGCGCGGGCCCGAGCGGGCGATGGCCAGCAGCAGCGGCAAGGTGGCCTTGCCTTCGCGGAAGTCGTCGCCGGCGTTCTTGCCCAGGGTTTCGGTCGCGCCGCCATAGTCGAGGGCGTCGTCGGCGAGCTGGAACGCCAGGCCCAGGTTCAGGCCATAGGCGCGCAGGGCGTCGGAACGGGTCTTGTCGACCCCGGCCGACACCGCGCCGGCCTCGGAAGCGGCGGCGAACAGTTCGGCGGTCTTGGCGGCGATGATGTCGAGATAGATGGTCTGCGAGAGATTGAGGTCGTGGCTGCGCATCAATTGCAGCACTTCACCCTCGGCGATCACCCGGCTGGCGCGGGCCAGGATCTCCAGCGCCTTCATCGAGTTGGTCTCGACCATCAGTTCAAAGGCGCGAGCAAACAGGAAGTCGCCCACCAGCACGCTTTGGGCTGCGCCCCAGATCAGGTGGGCCGCGACCTTGCCGCGCCGCAGGTGGCTGCCGTCCACCACGTCATCATGCAGCAGGGTGGCGGTATGGATGAACTCGACCGAAGCGGCCAGCTTCAGGCAGGCGTCGTTGTCCGAGCCGGCCAGACGCGCGGCGGCCACGGTCAGCAGCGGGCGCAGGCGCTTGCCGCCGGCGGCGATCAGGTGCTCGGCCAGCGCCGGGATCAGAGGCACATCGCTCTGCATGCGTTCGGTGATCAGGCGGTCGACCCCGCCCATGTCGGCGGACGCCAGACGCACCAGTCGATCCACCGATCCCGGCTCTCGGGCGAGGGTCGCTGCAACTGCGTCCAAGACTATACTCTCCTTGACCGACACACCTTTGACCCTTGTCGAGGGGCGATCGGGCTCACATCCGTCCCCAGCAGGATCAGCCGTTGCGAGGGACAATGGTGGCGGGATAGGTCAGGGTCAAGGCAAGCACAAGGCTTGATGCGTTGGACGACACTCAGCTGACCGAAGATAGCGTGCTGAACGGCCGTGTTCGCCTCCGCCAGAAGGTCGGCGGATACCGGGCGGGCATGGATGCGGCGCTGCTGGCGGCCGCCTGCAACGCCCTTTCCAGCGACCGCGTGCTTGAGGCCGGCTGCGGCGTCGGCGGGGCGCTGCTGGCGGCTGCGACTCGCCGGCCGGGCGCCCGATTCCATGGCGTGGAGCGCGATCCGGACGCCGCCGGCCTGGCGCGAGATAATGTGGCGCTCAACGATCTGGCCGATCGGGTCGAGATCAGCACCGGCGACATCGAAGCCGGCTTTCGCGCCCTGGACCTGCCCGTCTTCGACGCGGTGATCAGCAATCCGCCGTTTTTCGATGACCCTGGCGCGCTGCGCGCCCCTTCCCCCGCCAAGACCGGGGCCTGGATGGCCGACGGCGGGCTGGCGGCCTGGACGGGCTTCCTGCTCAAGGCCGTGCGCGAGGGCGGCAGCATCACCATCATCCACCGCGCCGACCGTCTGGCCGACATCCTGGCCCTGCTGGCGCCCAAGGCGGGCTCGTTCAGGATCCGCCCGATCCAGCCCTTCGCCGACGCTCCGGCCAAGCGGGTGATCGTACGGGCGATCAAGACCGGCAAGGCGCCGCTGGTGCTTTTGCCGGCGCTGGTGCTGCACGAGCGGGACGGTGGACAGCACTCGGCGGCGGCGGAGGCGATTCTGCGAGGGGAAGCCGATCTGGGGTGGTGACTTGCCCCCTCCGCGCCTGCGGCGCTCCTCCCCCGGAGGGGGAAGATGAGATCGGCGCGGCTTCGTCTTCCCCCTACGGGGGAGGACGACCGCGAAGCGGTCAGGAGGGGGCCAGTAGCCCGCCCTACTCCGCGTAGAGCCTCAGCGCCTCGAGACACAGTTCCAGCCCCGTCAGGTCGCGCAGCGGATCGCTGGTGACGATCACGAACAACCGGCGCGCCTCGGCCCACAGCATCACCGTCTCGGGCAGGCCATAGTCCTCGACCCCGCAGCCGTCGCCGTCGCGCCAGACGCCGGCCTCGTCGCGCTGGGCGCCGACGAACGATTCGACCCGGTCGACATATTCGGCCTGGGATTCGTCGGGCACGTTCAAATAGGCGAAGATCGGCCGCCCCAGCCCCGCCAGCACCCCTGTCTCGAACGCGGCGCCAGGATCGGCAGAGGGTCCGCGCCACGGGGTCAGATTGACCACGCCGGCGTCAGCCTGACGCAATCGCGCCATGCGGGCGGCGTAGAGTTCGCGGGCTTCAAGCTCGGAGCCGTTCTCCGCGCTCTGGGGCGCGGGATCGGGAGTCAGGCCCGTAAAGCCGGCGTCGATGCAATGGGCCCGCTGGCGCGCCGCGTGGGCGGCGGAATCGGGGAGCCAGACATCGGGGCCGGCCAGCCATATGGAACGCACGGGACGCATGGGTCTTAGAGCTTGGTCCCGGGGGTTCCTGTCAATCACTGTTAAGGGCCGCGATGCCGCAAATCCTTCGAAGAACCCTGCTGACCGCGCCCCTCGTCCTCGCCGCCGGCTTGGCCCACGCGGCGCCGATCGCGCGATGGCAGGCCTATGACCGCAGGCTGCGCCAGGGCCTGTCCGACGCGGCGGGCGGCGACTTCGACGACGGGTTCGAAGACACCCTGCTGGACCTCAACAATCTCATCCGCGAGCGCCAGGGCGTGGCCGGACTTCGGCCCGACCGGGGTCTGATTCTGGCCGCACGCGCCCACGCCGCCGACATGGCGGTCAGCGGCGTCTTCGACCACGTCACCTCCGACGGCTTCAGCGCCGCAGGGCGGGTCGGCCTGCTGGCCCGCGACCTGGTCGGCGCGCCGGGCGAGAACATCGCCATGCGCCGCAACGCCGCCGGGCCCGTCACGCCCGACCAGATCATGAACCAGTGGCGGGGCAGCCCCGGTCACCGGGCCAATCTGGTGGCCGCAGGCTTCACCCATGTGGGCTATGGCGTCCTGCGCCAGGGACCGCGGGTGATCGCGGTGGGCGCCTATGCCGAGGTCAGCGCCAGGCTGGCGCGCCAGGCGTCGCTGCGCGTCCGCTCATCCGACGAGATCGCCGCCGCTTTATCGGGCGCCACCCCGGCCATCAGGCAGTTCTCGGTCTCGGAGCCCGGCGGCGACGTCCTGACCACGACCTCTATCGAGGGCCGCCCGCCGTCGGTCCTGCCGCCCGGGGCCTGGCAGCTGCGCCCGCACCTGTCGTCAGGCGAGCACCGCTACCAGGTGGCGTGGGGGCCGGTGTTCTTTCTGGGCTGACCCTATTGCGCGATCGCCAGGGCCTCGATGCGGATGGCGACGCTGTCGCCGATCGCGCCAGCCCCCGTGGCGCTGCCGAAGGCCTTGCGGCTGATCGCGCCGGTGATGGTGAAACCGGCCTGCTGCTTCTGATTGTTGGGCGCCGTGCCGATCTTGTTGAGCTTGACCTCGAGGGTGGCCGGCTGGGTCACGCCCATGATGGTCATGTCGCCGGTCACCCTGGCGGTGTCGGGCCCGGTCTTTTCCACCTTGGTCGACTTGAAGGTCATGGTCGGGAAGGCCAGAGCGTTCAGCCAGCGCTCGGCCTTGAGGTGCTCGTCACGGGTGGCGTGACCGGACTGCAGGCTGCCAACCTGGATGGTGGCCTCGACCCGCGACTTTTCCGGCGCGGCCTCGTCCAGCCAGATCGTGCCCTCCGCCCCGCCGAAGAGGCCGATCACCGAGTTGAAGCCAAAGCGATCGATGATGAACATCGTCTCGGTGTGGGAAGAATCCAGCTTGTAGGCCACTTCGGCGGCCAGGCTCGGCGTGGCGGCAATACCTACGGCGGCGCAAACGGTCAGGGCGGCAAACAGGCGCTTCATCGATGATCCTCCCAGTCCCTCAAGCGGGACGAGACGCACTTTCCGGTCGTCGCCACAGGACCGCAACCTCGAAATGAAAAAGCCCCCGGCCGGGGGCGGCCGAGGGCTCTGACAACGATCCTTGGAGAGGGACCGGCTAGTTCTTGGCTTGGTCCACCAGTTTGTTCTTGGCGATCCACGGCATCATGCCGCGCAGGCGCGCGCCGACTTCTTCGATCTGATGCTCTCCCGCACGGCGGCGGGTGGCCTTGAACGAGGGTTGGCCGACCTGGTTTTCCAGCATGAAATCGCGAACGAACTTGCCCGACTGGATGTCTTCCAGAACCCGCTTCATCTCGGCCTTGGTCTCGGCGGTGACGATGCGCGGGCCGGTGACGTATTCGCCGTACTCGGCCGTGTTGCTGATCGAGTAGTTCATGTTGGCGATGCCGCCTTCATAGATCAGGTCGACGATCAGCTTCAGTTCGTGCAGGCACTCGAAATAGGCCATTTCCGGCGCGTAGCCGGCTTCGACCAGCACTTCGAAGCCGCAACGGATCAGTTCCACCGTGCCGCCGCACAGGACGGCCTGCTCGCCGAACAGGTCGGTTTCGCACTCTTCGCGGAAGTTGGTCTCGATGATGCCCGAGCGACCGCCACCGATCGCCGAGGCATAGGCCAGGCCCAGGTCGTGGGCGTTGCCGGTGGCGTTGTGGTGCACCGCGATCAGGCAGGGCACGCCGCCGCCCTTTTGATACTCGCCGCGCACGGTGTGGCCGGGACCCTTGGGGGCGACCATCAGGACGTCGATGGTGTCCTTGGGCTCGATCAGGCCGAAGTGCACGTTCAGGCCGTGGGCGAACAGCAGGGCCGCGCCGTCGCGGATGTTGGGGGCGATCTCTTCGTTGTAGATCGCGCGCTGATGCTCATCCGGGGCCAGGATCATGATCAGGTCGGCCCAGGCGGCGGCCTCGGCGACGGTCATGACCTTCAGGCCTTCGCCTTCGGCCTTCTTGGCGGTGGGCGAGCCGGCGCGCAGGGCGACGGCGACGTTCTTGGCGCCCGAATCCCGGAGGTTGAGAGCGTGCGCGTGACCTTGCGAACCATAGCCTACGATCGCGATCTTCTTGTCGAGAATGCGGGCGAGGTCGGCGTCGCGATCATAATAGACGCGCATGATTTATTCTCCAGACTGGTCAATCAGGGCCGCCTCGCGCAACGGCGAAGCGACAAAGGCCGGGCGTTTGAGCGTTTTTTTGCCGTTTCGTCAAGGCGACGACGACAGAACGTTGTGACGCAAATACCTCTGCGGTGAGGTTTTAGCCGCTTGGGCGTTGTTTGCCCATGATGAGGATTTCCAGAGACGCGCGGATGAAGGTCAAGAGCCGCGTCACGCGCCCGATGGGACCACGCCGCACAACGGTTGAACGCGCGCCTTGCGACCTGCGGCATTGTGACTATAATTATGGTCATTCTTGGAGGTCCTATGAGCACCTACAGCGTAGCCGATGCCAAGAGTGGCCTTCCGCGACTGATCGACCGCGCCCTTGAAGGGGAAGAGGTGATCATCTCGCGGCATGGAAAGCCCGTCGCCGAATTGCGCCCCCTGGCCCCCGCCTCGCGCGGAACACCATCGGCGACCTATGCCTGGCTGCAAGCGCGCCGTCAGGCCCGCAAGCCCGTCGGCTTGAGCTCGGTGGAACTGCTCAACCAACTCTATGAGGACCCGGACGCTTGAGCGTCTATCTCGACGCCAGCGTCATACTGCCGACCTTGATTCAGGAGGCCGCCAGCGCGGTCGTCGATGCGTTCATCGGTAGCCTTGAGGATGACCTGATCATCAGCGAGTTCGCCGCCGCCGAAGTCGCCTCGGCCTTGTCACGGCTCGTGCGAACCGGCCTGCTGGATCAGGATGACGCCAGTCGTAGGCTAAGCGACTTTGACGCCTGGCGCGCCGCCAGCGCTCATGATCTGGACCTTCAGGCCTCCGATGTGCGCCTGGCCAATGTCTTCGTCCGGCGCTTCGACCTGATGCTTCGCGCGCCCGACGCGCTGCACGCCGCCGCCTGCCGCCGGGAGGATCATCTGCTGGTGACCCTGGACAAACGCCTGGCGCTCGCGGCGCTGGAACTGGGCGTCAGAACACAGTTGCTGGCCGTCGGCTAAGGTTGCGACCAGACTTCTGGGCAAGGTCCATGGTCGGCCGACCACCATTGGCATCGCAGACGAAAAAGCCCGGGCCGATCCGGCCCGGGCTTCTATTTTTGTAAGCGCGCGATCTACCAGAACAGGTCGTAATAGACGCTCAGCACCTGGCCGGACCAGACGTCGACCAGGATGGCGTTGTCGCCGACCCGGACCCATTCGCAGCCGATGGGCGGGTTGGGCAGGCCATAGCGGTACCAGTCCAGATAGTACGAGGTCGAATACCAGCCACCCGGCAGATAGTCGCCGAACGACCAGCTATGGACGTACCAGCCGCGCGGCGCGCGATAGGCGCCGGCCCGGTAGCGTTGCGAGGGCTGGAAGCTGGGCCGATAGCGGCGCTGGTCATAGTGCGAGCGGCCATTGTCGCGGTCGCGATAGTGCCCGCCCTGCCCCGGCCGGCCACGGTCGTAGCCGCCCCGGTCGTATCCGCCCCTGTCGTCACGGCCACGGCCGTCGCGGCCTCTGTCGTCACGGCCACGGTCGTCACGACCGCGATCCCAGCCGCCGTTGCGGTCCTGACCGCCACGGTTCCAGTCCTGACCGCCGCGATTGTCACCGCCGCCGGGCCGGCCCTGTTCGCCGCGCCCCTGATCGGGACGGCCCTGGTCGCCACGACCCTGGCCCCGATCCTCGCCGCCACGATCCGGGCGACCGCCACGGTCGCCGCGATTCCAGTCTGGCCGGCCGCCCGGCTGTTGCGCCTGCGGCGGGGTCGAAGCCTGCGGGGGCGTCGGCGCCTGGGGCGCGGGGCGAGCGCCGCCGCCGCCGTTCCAGTCGGGCCGACCGCCACCGCGATCGCTGCGGTCGCCACGGTCACCGCGCGGCTGGCCCTGCTCCTGACCGCCCTGGCGCTCGCCGCCTTGACGGCCGCCGCCCCGGTCGCCGCCACCGCGATCACCGCGCGGGCCGTCCTGCCGCTGTTCGCGCTGGGCGACCACCGCCGCAGCGGACCCGGCTTCCGCCGCCGCGCCGCCCAGCAGCGACAAGGCCATGGCGGTCGAGATCAGACGCTTCATTTCGTGCTCCAAGGGGCCTTGTGCGCGGCCCCGGCTTTGTCCCTTGATAGCAACATCGGCTGTCGCGGATGAACCGCGTTTGAACGGATATCCCAGGACTTCAGATGCCCGCTCACCCCATGGATGTCATCGGCTTCTGGCGTTCGGCCGGTCCCAAAAAATGGTTCGCCAAGGACGCGGCGTTTGATTCCATGATCGCCCTGAGGTTCGAGCAAACCCACTATAGAGCCGCCCAACGCCGTTACGACACATGGGCGCAGAGCCCCGAAGGCGCACTGGCCCTCCTGATCCTGCTGGACCAGTTCCCGCGCAATCTTTACCGCAATACCGCCCACGCCTTCGCCACCGATCCCCTGGCCCGCATGTTCGCCCGCGCAGCGCTGGCCGATGGTCACGATCAGGCCGTCGACGCGCAGCTGCGGCCGTTCTTCTACCTGCCGTTCGAGCATTCCGAATCCCTGGCCGACCAGGAATTGAGCGTCGAGCTGTGCGCCGCCCTACAGGCCGACAGCGGCGACGAGAACACCATCAAGTGGGCGTTGGAGCATCGGGATATCATCGCCCGCTTCGGCCGCTTCCCCCACCGCAACGCCGCCCTGGGCCGCGAGACGACACCCGAGGAACAGGCGTTTCTGGATGAGGGCGGATTCGCGGGGTGAATGCGCGTCCCTCTCGTGGGGATGTGAGGCTGGGCTTGCAGGGCGATCGGAGGCGGCGGCGATGGCCACCTTCAGTCGCTCTGCCGACAGCTCCCCCAGCGGGAAGCAAAAAAGGCCCCGGATCGCTCCGGGGCCTTTAAAGTATCTCTTCGAGGTCGAGGCTTCTTACGAAGCGTAGAATTCGACGACGAGGTTAGGTTCCATCTTCACCGGGTACGGCACTTCCGACAGTTCCGGAGCGCGGACGAAGGTGGCCGACAGGCCCTTGACGTCGACGGTGATGTATTCGGCGAAGTCGCGTTCGGCCGACACGACGGCTTCCAGCACCAGGGCCATGTTGCGCGAACGCTCACGGACGGCGATGACGTCGCCGGCCTTGCAGCGGTACGAAGCGATGTTGACGCGCTTGCCGTTCACGGTCACGTGGCCGTGGTTCACGAACTGGCGGGCGGCGAACACGGTCGGCACGAACTTGGCGCGATAGACGATGGCGTCCAGGCGCGACTCGAGCAGCGAGATGAGGTTTTCCGAGGTGTTGCCCTTGCGGCGGGCGGCTTCCTCGTAGGTGCGCGAGAATTGCTTCTCGGTCAGGTTGCCGTAGTAGCCCTTCAGCTTTTGCTTGGCGCGCAGCTGCAGACCAAAGTCGGAAACCTTCTGCTTGCGGCGCTGGCCGTGCTGGCCGGGGCCGTAGGACCGCTGGTTGACCGGCGACTTGGGCCGGCCCCAGAGGTTTTCGCCCATACGGCGATCGATCTTGTACTTGGCGCTATGGCGCTTGGACATGTGTAGCTCTTCAGTTCGATCCGGGCCGGCGCCTCAATTAGTAGAGGCGCGATCTCAACGGCGGCGTCGCATCAGTCCGTCATATGATTCCACACCGCACGGCGAGCCGGCGGCGGGAAGGCGCGGTTTATGACGGAGGGGCGGCGGGGAGTCAACTCGCGCCGCCCCTCCGAAATCACCTAGGGCCGCACGAGCGGATTGCGCACCCGCACCTTGCTGCCCCGGTCCACGCCATAGGCGTCCAGCGGGAAGCGCAGGTCGACGCCCTCGGCCATCAGGGCGCGGCACAGGTCAGGCCGCTTGCGGGTGAAGGCGAAGCTCGCCGAGCCGTCGCGGCGGTTGCTCTCGACGGCGAAGTCGGCGGCGTTGGTGCAGCCGTTGGACGACACCCGGATCACCAGATCGCCCTTGTCGATGGTTGCGCCGTGGATCGGCTCCAGGTCGGTCTTGGTGATGTTGACCGAGGTGTCGGGGTGATCGTCGGCGTCGATGATCACACAGGCCGAAGTCGTGAAAGCCAGCGCGACGACGGCGGCAAGCGAAGCGAATTTCATGGTGATAGGTCCCCACCGGTCGAAACTTGACCGTGGAGCCAGATGAGCCGTCGCCGCCTGAACCGTGGATGAATTACCGAAAGTTCACGACCGGGCCGCGTGCCGGATGCGGATGACGGTCACCCTGTCGCCCATGACCTGATAGCGGATGATGTAGGGCGAAATGATCACCAGCTTGTGGATTCACAGCCAAAAAATCTGTCATCCCGGACAAGCTCGGCGAAGCCGGGCGCCGATCCGGGACCGCCGGAAGCGCAGAGTTCAGGCGTCGGTCCCGGATCTGCGCGCTTCGCGCTTGTCCGGGATGACAACCGTTGTGATCGGAAAGCGCCGGACGCGATCAGACTAGTTCAGCCACGACACTGGCATGGGCTTTTCGTCTGGCGCCCCCCCAGGTCTCAAGCCAAGCCGAAACCTCGGCATTGGGAACAACCCGACCTGCGACGATGTCAGCCAAGCCTTCGGCGTCCGCAGCCTCTTCGACGGCGGCGTCAAGGTCGTCAAAGATCGAGGGCTCACGGACCATGGCGTGAGACTACCACAGCTGTGATCAGCGACACGGGCAGCTCGCGAAATTACAGCCTTTGCGCGTGCCAGGCCAGGTGCTCGCCAATGAACGACGTGATGAAGAAGTAGCTGTGGTCGTAGCCCTCCTGCCGCCGCACCGAGACCTTACGGCCGGCTTTCGCGGCGGCGGCTTCGATCAATTCGGGCTTCAGCTGGTTTTCCAGGAAGCTGTCGGCCAGGCCCTGTTCGATCAGGATATCGTCGAAGCTGGCCCCTGCCCCATCCTCGATCAGGGCGCAGGCATCGTGCGCCCGCCACTTGGCGCGGTCCTCGCCCAGATAGGCGGTCATCGCCTTGTCGCCCCACGGGCAGTTCAGCGGCGAGACGATGGGCGAGAAGGCGCTGACCGACTGGAACAGATCAGGGTTGCGCAGGGCGATGGTCAGGGCCCCGTGGCCGCCCATCGAGTGGCCGAAGATCCCGCGCCGGCCTGCGTCCAGCGCGAAGGCGCCGTCGACGGCCTCCAGCAGGTCTTTCGTCACGTAGGAATACATCTGGAAGTGCGGCGCCCACGGCGCTTGCGTGGCGTCGACATAGAAGCCCGCCCCCTGCCCCAGATCATAGGCCGGATCGTCGGCCACGCCGTCCCCGCGCGGCGAGGTGTCGGGCGCGACGATGGCGATCCCGAACCGGGCGGCGTGTTCATAGACGCCCGACTTGGTGGTGAAGTTGTCTTCCGTGCAGGTCAGGCCCGACAGCCAGACGAGATAGGGGAACGGCCCCTCCCCGTCCGGAACCCACACCGTGAACTTCATCGGCGTGCCGGTGCTGGCGCTGGCGTGCTTGCAGTAGCGCAGGGTTCCGTCGTGCAGGCGGTGGGTGGCGGTGAT
This sequence comes from Caulobacter sp. GSs2, assembly GCF_058680895.1. The sequence goes on from NZ_CM178725.1 coordinate 985,305, forward strand.
TTCGACGGTCATGGAACTAGAACTCAATAACCGTCCGGATGCTCTCGCCAGCGTGCATCAGGTCGAACGCCTCGTTGATGCGCTCCAGGGGCAGGACGTGGGTGATCATCGGGTCGATCTGGATCTTGCCGTCCATGTACCAGTCGACGATCTTGGGCGTGTCGGTGCGGCCGCGCGCGCCGCCGAAGGCCGTGCCCCGCCAGACCCGGCCGGTGACCAGCTGGAACGGACGGGTCGAGATTTCCTTCCCCGCCTCGGCCACGCCGATGATGATGCTTTCGCCCCAGCCGCGATGGCAGGCTTCCAGCGCCTGGCGCATCACCGTGGTGTTGCCCGTGGCGTCGAAGGTGAAATCGGCGCCGCCGTCGGTCAGGGCCACCAGATGGGCGACGATGTCGCCGTCGATGGTCTTGGGATTGACGAAGTGGGTCATACCGAACTTGCGGCCCCAGTCCTCGCGGGCGGGATTGATGTCGACGCCGACGATCATGTTGGCGCCGGCCAGCCGGGCGCCCTGCAGCACGTTCAGGCCGATACCGCCCAGGCCAAAGACGATGACATTGTCGCCGGGCTTGACCTTGGCGGTGTTGATCGCCGCGCCGACGCCCGTGGTGACGCCGCAGCCGCAGTAGCAGGCCGACTTGAACGGCGCGTCCTTGCGGATCCGGGCCACCGCGATCTCGGGCAGGACCGTGTAGTTCGAGAAGGTCGAGCAGCCCATATAGTGGTGGATGGTCTGGCCCTTGTAGGAGAAGCGGCTGGTGCCATCGGGCATCAGGCCCTTGCCCTGGGTGGCGCGAATGGCCGTGCAGAGATTGGTCTTGCCGGAAAGGCAGCTTTTGCACTGGCGACATTCGGGCGTGTACAGCGGGATCACGTGGTCGCCCACCGCCAGGCTGGTGACGCCAGCCCCGACCTCGACCACCACGCCGGCGCCTTCATGGCCCAGGATCGAGGGGAACAGGCCCTCGCTGTCCAGGCCGTCCAGCGTATAGGCGTCGGTGTGACAGACGCCGGTGGCCTTGATCTCGATCAGCACCTCGCCTGCCTTGGGACCTTCCAGGTCGACCTCGACGATCTCGAGCGGTTGCTTGGCGGCGAAGGCTACGGCGGCGCGGGTCTTCACGACTCAGATCTCCTCGACAGGGGGCAGGCGGTAGCCACCGTCTAGCAATTGTGGCTGCGGCAGGTAAGCGCGCATGAACAGGGCGAAGGGTCCGGCCGGCGCGGGCAGCCAGTTGCTCACCCGTTCGGCGTCCGGCTCGGCATGACCGATCCACAGGTCCAGCGAGCCGTCGGCGTTCCAGACCAGACCCGGCGTGCGGTCGCCGATGGCGTAGCGGTTGATCGGATTTTCGGTGAAGAAGAACTGCTTCTCGGGCGTGGCCTCATAGAGGCTCAGCGACCAGAACGAGTCGACCGGAATGGGTCTGTCGGCCGGGATATGCAGTCGCCAGTTCCGGGTCCCGTCGAACAGGCCCTGCCCCTGATGGCCGGCGCGCAGATAGGTGGCCTCGACCAGCGGCAGGGCGGCCAGTCCGCCCAGGGCGACGGCGGCGCGCAGACTGTAGTCCTGACCAAAGTCGCCCAGCTTGGCGCGCGGATAGGCCCAGCCCTCGATGAAGCCCTCGCCCGACAGTCCGCCGCCCGAGCGGGCTGCCCGGCGCCCGTCTTCCAGTCCGGCGGCGATCGCCTCGGCCTCGTCAGCCGTGAAGGCCGCCGGGTCGAACCGTCCAGTTCCAAGCCCGAGCGGCGCGATGCGGCGCAGCAGAGCCACGTCGCTGGCCGGCGGCGGGTTCTGGCTCATCAGCAGGTCGGCGCTAGCGAAATAAGCCGGCCAGGCATCGCTGCGGCGGGCGTAGTCGGCGACCGGCGGCGCGGCCGGGCCCTGGACGGTGAAGCCGGCCTGTACGAGGCGCGCGGCCTCCAGATCCTCAGGGCCTGTCACCAGGATGCGGGCCAGGGCCCAGACATGGCGGGTGGGCGCGCGGATCACGCCGGGCCCGACGGTGGCCGCGTCGCCGGGGCCCACCAGGCTGAAGATGCCGCCGTCGGGACCCGTGGTCCGCGTGCCCAGCACCGCAAAGCTGTTGGACCAGGCGTCCATCAGCTGCAGCGACACATAGCGCTCGCCCGAGGCCGGCACGGTCAGGGTCAGCGGGCCTTCCGACAGGTCCAGCTGGGCGGTGGCGTAGAAGGTGTCGTTGTTGGGCGTCGTCACCGCCCGGGCGCGATGGTCGGCCAGGTTGCGCATCGAGGCGAAGGCGTTCATCGGCGATCCCACCGCCAGGCCGCGGGCCCGGACGGCGGCGATCTCGATCAGCGGCAGGGTGTAGAGGAACGCCTCGGCGGCGGCGGCGCGCAGGTCGCTCATGGCCTAGACCTTCACGATCGGGGCGAAGCGGAACTGGCCGCTCAGCAGCTCGGCCCGGGGCAGATAGGTCCGCAGGGTCATCGAGAACGGTCCCGACTTGGGCGCGGGCAGCCAGTTGGCCGAGCGATCGCCGCCCGGGTCGGTGCGGCTGATCCACAGATCCAGGGTTCCATCGGCCTGGCGCTTCAGGCTCGGCGTGCGGTCGCCGATGGCATAGCGGTCGATGGGGTTGTCGGTGAAGAAGTACTGGCCGTCGGGCGTGGCCTCATACATCGACAGCGACCAGAAGCCGTCCAGCGGCAGCTGGGCCGGCAGGGTCAAGCGATAGAGACCGTCGCCGTCATAGAGGCCGGTGTCATTTTCGCCCGCCGCCTTCATGTACATGGCCTCGGCGACCGGCAAGGCGCCCAGGCCCTGCAGGGCGACAATGGCGCGATAGCCATAGTCGACGCCGTGAAAGCCCAGATTGGGCTTGGGATAGGACCAGCCGTTAATGAAGGCCACGCGCCCCGAAGCCAGCCTGGCGATCGCCTTGGCCTGGGCGACTCCGGCCGCCATCGCGGCGGCGTCGAACGGGCCTTCGGTCAGCAGCCCCGCCGCCCGCTGGACAAAGGCGGCGTCGACCGCGCGCGGCGGGTCTGCGGCCAGCAGGGCCCGCGCGGTGGCGAAATAGGCTTCCGGCTCGGCGTCGCGTTCCAGATAGGCGGGCGGCTTGGCGGCCTTGGGTCCGCTGACCTTGAAGCCGTTCTGCACCGCGCGAGCGGCGGCCATGTCGGCCGGGCCGTCGACCAGAGTGCGCGCCAGGACCCAGGCGTGAGGGGTCAGGACGCGCACCACCCTGTCACCGTCAAGGCTCTGCCCCGGACCGACGATCGTGAAGACCCCGCCCTCGCCGCCATTGACCCGCGTGCCCAGCACCGCATCGTTGTCGGTGAACATGTTCAGGATCGCCGCCGAGACATAGCGCTTGCCGCTGGGCGGGATGGTCAGGGTCACCGGCCCTTGGGTCAGGTCGATCCAGGCCAGCGAATAGAGGGTGTCGTTGTTGGGCGTCGTGACGCTGCGGTCGGTGTGATCGGAAAGCTTGCGCCGGTGATAGATCCGGTTGGGTTGCGCGCCGCGCTTGAACACCCGCGCCCGCGTCGTGGCCATCTCGATCCAGGGCAAGGCGAACAGCCAGGCGTCCCGGGCGATCGTCGCCGAAGGATCTTCGCCGGCCAGGGCCAGTCCGGGCGCGAAGCCCAGCGCGCCGGCCACGGCCAGCAGTTCGCGACGGTTCATGACGCTTCGCCCCCAACATCTGTTTGAACAGAGGTTAGCGCCATTGCGGGACGGGCGTCAGCCCCCTTGGGCGCCGATCCGGGGATCCGGGCCCAAGGGGAACAGACAGAATGTCAGGCCGTCGCGTCGCGACGGACGCCGTGAACCACATCCTCAAGCGTCATGATCGGGGCGTCGACCCGCTCATGGGGATTGGAGCCGATGACCTTGTGCGCGAGGCTGGGCGACAGCGCTTCGCGCAGATGGCCCAGGGCGCGGGGCGGGGCGATCAGGATCATCTGGTCGAACGGCTGCTCGCGGGCGACGCCCTCCAGCCGATGGGCGAGGTCCTTCACGAAGGCCCGCTCGGCCAGGTCATGCGGATCGCCTTCATGGGGAACCGGACCATGCGAATGGGGGTGATGCTCCTTCAGGCCCGAAAGCCATTCGGGACGATCGTGCAGCGGACCATCGATACGCGGCTGTTCCAGAAGACGCGCGCGGTGGCCATCGGCCACCACGACCAGGGTTCTTGCATCAGGGGTCATGGGTGAGGCTCCATTCACGGGTTGAGACCCGACCCGTCGCCCCATCGAGCGCGCCCGGCCATGACATGGATCAATCGGCGGTGATCCCGGTCACGGCGCGCGACTAGCCCTCGCCCTCACCCTTGGCCACCTTGGCCTTCTCGGCCAGCTTGGCCAGCACCCGGCCCCGGCCCCGCGACAGGGCGGTGACCATGCCGCGGAAGGTACGCACCTCCTGCTCGGTCAGCCGCGCCCGGGCCAGGGGGGCGCGCAGGTTGCGGACCATCGAGGGCTTCTTTTCCGGCGGGTGATAAAAGCCGGCCTTTTCCAGCTCGTCTTCCAGCTGGCCGTACAGACCCAGCAGGCTGGACTGGTCGGCAGGGTCGTCGACATTCTGCTCGAACTTGACCCACGGACGGTCATCGACCGTCATCTTCCACTCATAGGCGGTGATCGACACGGCCTGGGCCAGGTTCAGCGAGCGGAAGCGCTCGTCGATGGGGATGCTGACAATGCCCTGGCACAGGGCGATGTCGTGGGTCTCCAGCCCGGCGCGTTCGCCGCCGAACAGCAGGCCGACGGCGCGGCCCTGGGCGACATCGTCCGACAGCTGGGCGGCGGCCTCGCGCGGGGTCAGCACCGGCAGGCGCGTCTCGCGCGGGCGGGCGGTGGTGGCGAACACCAGTTTCAGGTCGCCGATGGCCTCTTCCAGGGTGTCGAACACCTTGGCGTTGTCCAGCGGCCAGTCGGCGCCGGAGGCCGAGGGCCAGGCGCGCTCCTGCGGCCAGCCGTCGCGCGGCCGCACCAGGCGCAGGTCGGCCAGACCGAAATTGGCCATCACGCGGGCGACGGCGCCGATGTTCTCGGCCATCTGCGGCTCATTGAGGATGACACAGGGCGGGGCGAAAGACTGGCTCATGGCGTCCCTTTGCCGCCGCTGTGCGTTCCGATGCAAGTCCCCAACCGGCCAGACCCGCGTTTACGGCCGCCTTCGCCCGTGTGAGACACGTCCATGCATCGCCGCGCCTTCCTGTTTTCCGCCCCCGTCTGCCTTGGCGCCCTGAGCGCGGGCTGCACGCCGGAACAAGAGCCCATGCTGGGCCAACTGGAGCCGGTGTTCGACGTCGAGGCCCTGACCCAGAGCCTGCAGGCTCTGGCCGACCGCGCCGCGCCGGGCGTGCTGGGCGTGGCGGTGCGCGACGCCCAGACCGGCCAGACCGTGACCTTCAACGGCGAGCGGCGCTTTCCGCTGCAGAGCGTGTTCAAGGCCCCGCTGGGCGCGGCCGTGCTGTCGGAGGTCGACAAGGGCCGCCTCCGCCTGGACGAGGTGGTGACGATCCGCGACATCGACCTGTCGCCGCCCTTCAGCCCGATCGCCGAGGCCTGGCCCGCTCGGACCGACTACACGATCGCGCAGTTGCTGGAAGCGGCCAGCGGGACCAGTGACAACACCGCCGCCGACGTGCTGCTCAACAGGATCGGCGGGCCGGGCGCCCTGACCGCCTGGCTGACCCTGAAAAACATCCACGACTTCAGGATCGATCGCTATGAGCGACAGCTGCAGCCCGAGATTTCGGGCATGGCCTCGTTCCGCGCCGACTGGCGGGGCCCGGCCTATGGACCGGTCATGATGGCCGTTCCAGAAGCCACGCGCCGCCGGGCCATGGCCGACTATCTGGCCGATCCGCGCGACACGGCCACCCCCGGCGCCGCCGTGCGCTTCCTGGCGGCGCTGCAGGCGGGTCAGCTGATCTCCAGGGCCTCGACCGATCGGCTGCTGGCCATCATCACGGCGACGACCACCGGACAGGGCCGCCTAAAGGCCGCTTTGCCCGAAGGCGCCAGGCTGGCCCACAAGACGGGCAGCGCCCGCACCGACCTGGGCATGACCCCGGCCAGCAACGATATCGGCCTCTACCGCCTGAAGGACGGCCGCCAGTTCGCCGTGGCGGTGTTCCTCAGCGGCTCGACGGCGCCGGACGCCGAACGCGACGCGGTGATCGCCGATGTGGGACGGACCGTGCTGAAGGCGGCGAAGGCCTAAGGGCCCACAAAAGCGGAGGTCAGGTCGGGAAAATGGTTTCACCGCTGTGGACCATTCCGGCCTCGCACTGTGCAAACCGTCGATTCGCAGCCACTCTGCAGGTCATGAGCACCGCCGTCCTCGCCCCGCCCAAGGTTGCCGCCGATCATCCCGAGCGGCAGTATCTGAACCTGCTCGCCGATATCCTGGAAAATGGCGTCCAGCGCGGCGACCGCACCGGCACCGGCACGCTGGGCGTGTTTGGCCGGCAGATCCGCTTTGACCTGTCGAAGGGCTTCCCGGTCCTGACCACCAAGAAGCTGCACCTGCGCTCGATCTTCATCGAGCTGCTGTGGTTCCTGAAGGGCGACACCAACATCGCGTACCTCAAGGAAAACGGGGTGCGCATCTGGGATGAATGGGCTGACGAGAACGGCGATCTGGGTCCGGTCTATGGCAAGCAGTGGCGCTCATGGGCCACGCCGGACGGAGGCTCGATCGACCAGATCCAGAGCCTGATCGAGGGCCTGAAGACCAACCCCAACAGCCGCCGCCATATCGTGTCAGCCTGGAACCCGGCCGATGTCGAGGACATGGCCCTGCCGCCCTGCCACTGCCTGTTCCAGTTCTTCGTCGCGGATGGGAAACTGAGCTGCCAGCTCTATCAGCGCAGCGCCGACGTCTTCCTGGGCGTGCCGTTCAACATCGCCTCCTACGCCCTGCTGACCCTGATGGTCGCCAAGGTGGTGGGGCTGGAGCCGGGCGAGTTCGTCCACACCTTCGGCGACGCTCACCTGTATCTGAACCACCTGGACCAGGCCCGCGAACAGCTGACCCGCGAGCCCTTCCCCTTCCCCACCCTGACCATCGCCGACAAGCGCGACCTGTTCGGGTTCGAATACGCGGACTTCACGCTGGAGGGCTATGAGGCCCACCCGCACATCAAGGCCGAAGTTTCGGTCTAGGGCTTCAGCACGATCTTCCCCGCCACCCCGGCCGACTGCAGCAGCTCCTGGGCCTTGGCCGCCTCGGCCAGCGGAAAGGTCGCGCCGATCTGCGGGTTGAGCTGACCCGCGCCGATCAGGGCCATCACCGCCGCCAGATCCTGCCGATAGGCGTCCGGCCGCGCGTCACGCCATGAGGTGACGTTGTAGCCGACCACACCCTGGCTGGCCGTGAACAGCTTCAACGCCGACAATCGATCCGCCAGCAGCATGCGGATCATCGCCGCAGGCCGCATCTTGCCGCCCTTGGTGGCGTCGTAGCCGCCATAGAGCACGGCCGTACCGCCATCGCGCAGGGCGGCGATCGAGGCCGTCTTCAGGTGCGGGCCGCCGACATGGTCAAAGGCCGCGACCACACCGCCACCTGAGACGGCGCGGGCTCGCTCGGCGACGGGCTCCCGGCGATAGTCGACATAGACCCCGCCCTTGGCCTCGACCACGGCGCGCTTGCCTGCCGAGGCCGTGCCGATCGCCCGCACCCCCGCCAGACGGGCCAGATCCAGCAGCAGGCCGCCGACACCGCCTGCGGCGCCGTGCACCAGAACCCACTCACCCGCCTGGGCGGAGGCGACGCGGTGAAACATCTGCCAGGCCGTCAGGCCGTTCAGCACCCCGGCCACCAGGGCCTCGGCGGCCACGCCCTCGGGCGCGGCGACCAGATGGCGGACCTGGACATTGCGGCGATCGGCATAGGAGCCGGTCACGGTCAGGCCCGCCACCCGCTGCCCCACCGCGAGGCCGTCGACCCCCGGTCCCAGCGCCTCGATCCGGCCGACCAGATCATAGCCCGGCGTCACCGGCGCCTTGACCCCAGGATAGAGCCCGGTGCGCATGACGATGTCGGCGAAGGCGACGCCCGCCGCCTCGATCGCCACCCGCGCCTCGCCCGGGCCAGGCGGATCCAGCACGACGGAGCGCCCCTGCAGAACCTCGACACCGCCGGTGCGGGCCATGTGCATCTCGAAGGTCGATATGGTCATGCTGGTTCTCCCCGGACGCAAGTTAACGACGTTCAGATAACTGGCAAGGTCTCTTGGCTGGCGTCCGCGATAGGGCGGGGCTAAGCAGGGGCCATGATCCCGATCCTCTCCATCGTGGTGGCGCGCGCCGCCAACGGCGTCATCGGTCGCGACGGCGATCTGCCCTGGCGATTGAAGTCAGACCTGGCCCTGTTCAAGGCCAATACCCTGGGCAAGCCGATCATCATGGGCCGCAAGACCTGGGACAGCCTGCCCAGGAAGCCCCTGCCCGGCCGCATGAACCTGGTGCTGACGCGCGACGGCAGCTTCGAGTCGGAGAAAGCCGTGGTCTGCGAGAGCTTCATGGAAGCCGTGCAGATGGCCCGCGAACAGGCCCAGGACGATGGCGTCGACGAGGTCTGCGTGATCGGCGGCCGGGCGCTGTTCGAAATGGCCCTGCCCAAGGCCAAGCGGCTCTACATCACCGAAGTCGACGCCACGGTGGACGGCGACGTGACCTTCCCCGAGTTCGACGAGTCAGACTGGCGTGAAGTTCGGCGCGAAGCGCATCCTGCCAGCGAGGGCGATGACCACGCTTTCATCTTCCGGGTGCTGGATCGGCGCTAAAACCATCGCTGCGTGCGCGAGCGACCGCTAATCTTTTGACGGTCGCGCCCTGCCAAGGCAAACAGAGCGCGGGCAACGGGGCGGGACTTATGGTGGACTTGGATGCGGCCGGCGGTGCGGTCACCGGCGGCCTGATTGGCGGCGCTCTGGAAAGGCCGGAGGGCAAGGCCGGCGAGGCCCATTCCGGCGCCTGCACAGATTGCGGTCAAACCGTCAGCGGCAACTTCTGCGCCCATTGCGGCCAGCCGACCCATGTTCACCGCTCGCTGCTGCATCTGGGCGAGGAACTGCTGCACGGGGTGATGCACTTCGACGGGCGCATCTGGCGCACCGTGCCCCTGCTGGTGAGCAATCCCGGCCGACTGACGCGCGAATGGGTCGAAGGCAAGCGTTCGCGGTATGTTTCGCCGCTGGGCCTGTTTCTGTTCACGATTTTTCTGATGTTCTTCATCCTGAGCTTTGGCGGCGACAAAGCCTTCAAGATGGCCGCCACCCACGACAGCGAGACGGCGGCGCGCCAGTCGGTCGGCGCCGCCCACGAAGCGATCGCCCGAGCCAAGAATGAGTTCGCCGAAGCTCAGAAGGACGTGGCGACCGCCAGCCCATCAGAAGCCGCGAACGCAAAAGCGCTGCTGGCCAAGGCCACAGAGGATCTCGACGAGGCCGCCGATGGTCTGGCTGAGGCCAGCAACAGGGTGACACAGCTGCAAATGGAGGCGAAGGCGGCCCCCCGCCCGGATGGTTTGGCGCCTGGCAGTTGGCAAGCCTCGATGCGCGACGCCGTGACGAAAGAGGACGTCAAGATTCAAGTCATCGGCAGCAAAGAGACAAACAAAAAGATCCTCAAAAAGCTGGCGAACCCCGACCTCGCTCTCTACAAAATTCAGCAGACTCTCTACAAATTCTCGTTTCTTTTAGTACCACTCTCCATACCATTCATGGCGATACTGTTTCTGTGGAAGCGTGGATTTACGCTCTATGATCATGGCGTCTTTGTACTTTACTCGCTAACCTTCATGGCGATGTTGAGCATGGTACTGAGCCTGCTTGGCCAACTGCCCTGGCTCAGCGGCTTCGTGCTCCCGATCGCCTTGATGGCGCCGCCCACCCACATGTTTGCCCAACTGAAGGGCGCCTACGGCCTGTCGACTTTCTCGGCGGTGTGGCGGACCGTTCTGCTGCTGATATTCTGCGCCATCGCCCTGGTGCTGTTCCTCGCGGCGATCATCCTTTTGGGCCTGGGCGGCTAGAGCATTTTCCGACGAAGTGGGCGCCGGTTCGTCGTCAGAAAATGCGTTAAAACAAAAGACTAGAGCATTTCACCGATCCAGTCGGATCGGAAAATGCTCTAGATCGGGCCCGGCGGTTGCGACACCAGGCCGCGATCGCGCCTTAACCAAAAAATCCGAGGTGCTGCGTAAGGTCGGCCTGCGGTCAGAGAACAGTAGCGTGCCCAAAAGCATTTATCTCCACAAGGCGCCGGCCAACTGGCGAAAGCTAACGGGCCTCTCGCTCGCCTACACCGCCTGCATGGCATACAGCCTGCTGCTGGCCGAGGCGGCGAGCGGCCTGCCCACCATCTGGACGGCCAACGCGGTCGTGGTCGCGGGGCTTCTGGTCCTGCCACGCTCGGATCGCTGGGCGCTGCTGGGCCTGACCTTGCTGTTGCATGTGCTGATCCAGCTGCCCTTCAGCATGCCGTTGCCTCACCTGCTTCTGGTCTCCTGCCTCGACACGCTCCAGGTCGCCGCCATCGCTACGGTCTTGCGCATGCTGCGGCTTCCCGGCCGCGTGCGTGACATGCGCAGCCTGACGCTGCTGGTGTCGATCTCGGCGCTCCTGACTGCGGCATCCTCGGTTTGCATCAGCGGCCTGCTCGCCGTCCTGCGAGGGCAGGCCTTCTGGACGGGCTGGAACGACTGGACGATGCCCAATGTTCTGGGGATGGCCCTGGCCCTGCCCACCGTGCTGATCCTGCTCGACACCCGCCTGATGCGGGGATTCCGGGCCCGTCCGCTTGAGGCTGCGGCCATGGCTCTGATCGCGGCGCTGACCGCCGCTGCCGTATTTTCCACCCAACCGCTCCTGCAGTCCCTGCTGTTCGCGCCGGCGTTGCTGGCGGTGTTCCGGGGCGGACCGCGCGCTGTGGCCCTGGTCGTCACGGCGTCCCTGGCGGCCACAATCCCCGCGGTGATCCGCAAGACCGGCATCGACCCCGACAGCGCCCTGCCGCCCCTGCGCCAGGCGTTGATGTTCCATATCGTCCTGTATGGAGTCTGCATGGTCGCGGCCCTGGCGCTCAGCCGCCAAGCCCGGCTGCAGACCCTGCTGCTGCGCGGCCAGGCCGTCGCGCGGGCTGCGCAGGCGCGGGCCATCGCCGCCAACGCCGCCAAGTCCGACTTCCTGGCGACGATCAGCCACGAGATCCGCACCCCGCTCAACAGCGTACTGGGCTTTGCCGGCCTGGTCGCCGACGATCCCGGCCTGTCGGCCGAGAGCCGGCGGCGGCTGGACCTAGTTGGCCGCGCCGGGCGATCGCTGGCCGGGATCGTCAATGACCTGCTCGACTTCGCCAAGGTCGAGGCGGGCCGAATGGATCTGAACCTGGCGCCCGCCTCTCCCGCGCGACTGTTGGGCGACGCCGTGGCGATCGTTGCGCCTGCGGCAGAGGCCAAGGGCCTTCGGCTCACAATGAGCCTCCACGGCGACGAAACGGGCAAGCCCGCGGTCTTCGCCCTTGATGAGGTGCGCCTGGGCCAGGTGCTGCTGAACCTTCTGGCCAACGCCGTGAAGTTCACGGCCGCCGGCGAAGTGTCGGCGCGCATGGACCTGGACCCGTCAGCCGGAACGATACGCTTCGAGATCGCCGACACCGGCATCGGCATCGCATCCGAAGTGCAGCCTCGCCTGTTCCAGCGCTTCAGCCAGGCCGATACCTCGATCAGCCGCAGCTATGGCGGCGCGGGTCTGGGCCTGGCGATCAGCAAGGCCCTGATCAACCAGATGGGCGGCCAGATCGGGGTTCAGAGTGTCCCCGACCAGGGCTCGCGGTTCTGGATCACCCTGCCGGCGACGCCGGTCGACGCGACCGAAACGGTCGGCGCCGGTAGTCTGGAGATGGTCATCCCTGGGGCGTCTCGCGTGCTGCTGGTTGACGATCATCCGATGAACCGGGAACTGGGCCACGCGCTGCTGACCCTGGCCGGTTGCGTCGTCACCACCGCCGAGGATGGCGCCCAGGCCGTGGCCTCTGCGCGCGATGGCGGCTTCGACCTGATCCTGATGGATGTCCACATGCCCATCATGGATGGTCTGGCCGCCACCCGCGCCATCCGGGCCCTGCCCGGCGCTGTGGCCAGCACCCCGATCATCGCCCTGAGCGCCGACGTCATGCCCGAGCAGATCGCGCGCTGCCGACTGGCGGGCATGAACGACCACGTCGCCAAGCCCATCCATCGGGAAAACCTGATCGCGGCCGTGATGCGCGCCCTTGTCCCCGAAGTGGCCGCGCCAAGCGCTGCCCTTGGGTCATCCTAGCCCCGCGTCGAAACAGCCGGCTATAGTCCCCCCATCCGCCCGTCAGAGGCGCACAGGGAGAGACGTGATGGACATCGAACTGGTGGCCGAAGGCCTGCTGTTTCCGGAGGGCCCCATCGCCATGGCCGACGGCTCGGTGATCCTGACCGAGATCCAGGGCCAGCGGCTCAGCCGCATCACCCCGGATGGCAAGCGCGAGACGGTGGCGCAGACCGGCGGCGGGCCCAACGGCGCGGCCATCGGTCCCGACGGCGCGATCTATGTCACCAACAATGGCGGCAGCTTCCAGTTCATCGACATGGGCGGCCTGAACGTGCCCGGCCCTACCCCGCCCAGCCACACGGGCGGCTCGATCCAGCGGGTTGACCTGGCGACCGGCGCAATCACGACGCTCTACACCGAATGCGACGGCAAGGCCCTGGTGGGCCCCAACGACCTGGTGTTCGACAAACAGGGCGGGTTCTGGTTCACCGACCACGGCTGCAGCACGCCCGAGGGCCGCAAGTTCGGCGCGCTCTACTACGCCCTGACCGATGGCTCGAAGATCACGCGGCAGCGCGACCACTTCGTCTCGCCCAACGGCGTGGGCCTCTCGCCCGACGAGAAGACCGTCTACATGGCCGACACCTCGCTGGGCCGGCTGTGGTCCTTCGACATCGCCGAGCCCGGCGTGCTGGCCCCCGCAGCCGGCTTCGCGCCAGGCAATGTGGTCTGCAACCTGCCGGGCTATCAGCTGCTCGACAGCCTGGCGGTCGAGGCCGGCGGCAAGGTCTGCGTGGCGACCATCATCAATGGCGGGATCACCGCCTTTGATACCGACGGGTCGACCGAGCACTTTGCCTTCCCGGACGTGATCGTCACCAACATCTGCTTTGGCGGGGCCGACATGCGCGATGCGTGGATCACGGCCTCGGGGACCGGCAAGCTCTACAAGACGCGGTGGCCGAGGCCTGGGCTGAAGCTGAACTTCAACGGGTAGGGAAAAGTCCTCCCCCTGAAGGGGGAGGCCACTCGCATATGACCAAAAACGGCTGTCATCCCGGACGAGCGCGCAGCGCGAAGATCCGGGATCGACGCCTGAGCGCCGCGTTCCAAGTCGGTCCCGGATCTGCGCCCGGCTTTGCCAGGCTTGTCCGGGATGACAAATTCTTTGGCGTCTGAGCCACAGGCGATAGCCCTCCCCCTTCAGGGGGAGGGCCGAAAGCCTAGTAAAGAACGCCCAGGGCTTCGCGTTCGAAGTTCTTCAGTTCGTCATTGCGGCCATCGCGGATCTTCACGACCCACTCCGGATCCTGCAGCAGGGCGCGCCCCACGCCGACCAGGTCGAACTCGCCGCGATCCAGGCGCTCCAGCAGTCCGTCGATCGAGGCCGGCTGGCTGCCTTCGCCGCCGAAGGCCGCGATGAACTCGCCCGACAGGCCCACCGAGCCGACGGTGATGGTCGGGGCGCCGGTCAGCTTCTTGGCCCAGCCGGCGAAGTTCAGGTCGCTGCCTTCGAATTCCGGCTCCCAGAAGCGGCGCTGGCTGCAGTGGAAGATGTCTGCGCCGGCGTCGGCCAGGGGCGAAAGCCAGGCCTCCAGCTCCTGCGGGGTCGGGGCGTTCTTGACCGCGTAATCCTGCTGCTTCCACTGCGAGATGCGGATGATCACCGGATAGTCGGGACCCACGGCGGCCCGAACGGCCTTCAGGATCTCGGCGGCGAACTTGCTGCGAGCGGCGATGGTCGGACCGCCGAAGGCGTCGTCGCGGACATTGGTGCCATCCCAGAAGAACTGGTCGATCAGATAGCCATGCGCGCCGTGCAGTTCGATGGCGTCAAAGCCCAGCAGCTTGGCGTTGCGGGCGGCGTCGGCGAAGGCGGCGATGGTGTCGGCAACTTCTTCGTCCGTCATCGGCTCGGTGAAGGGGTTGCCGCCGGCCTTGGACAGGCCCGAGGGGCTGTCGATCTTGCCCAGGACATCCTTACCCTTGGCTGCGCCGACGTGCCAAAGCTGGGGCGCGATCAGGCCGCCGGCGGCGTGAACCTCGTCGACCACCTTTTTCCAGGCCGCCAGTTCCTTTTCGCCGTGAAAGCGCGGGACATTGGCGTCGTTCAGCGAGGCGTCGCGGGCCACGCCCGTGCCTTCGGTGATGATCAGGCCGACCTGGTTCTCGGCGCGCCGACGGTAATAGGCGGCCACGTCGTCGGTGGGCACGCCGCCTGGCGAGAACGACCGGGTCATCGGCGCCATCACCACCCGGTTGGGCATTTTCAGCGCCTTGAATTCGAACGGCTTGAAGAGAGAGTCGAGGGCCATGGGGCGCTCCGAAGGAGGGTCGGTGTTGGGAGAGGTTATGGAGCGGGTTGCGATTGTGGACTATGCAGAAAAACTGCAACCGAACCTGTATCTGGCTAAGGCGCCAGGCGTCCCTCGAAGCCCACTTGGCGAGCTCCGAAGGACGGCGGCCTTCAGAGGCCCAGCACCATCTTGGCCATGATGTTGCGCTGGATCTCGTTGGATCCGGCATAGATCGAAGCCTTGCGGTAGCTGAAATAGGTGGGCGCGGCGGGCGCGGCATAGTCGGGGCCGGCCCGGCCTTCATTGGTCGGCGCCCAGGTGTCGCGGACGAACGGCGCGGCATAGGTTCCGACCGCCTCCAGGGTCAGTTCGGTGATGGCCTGCTGGGCCTCCGAGCCCACACATTTCAGCATCGACGAGACCGGTCCCACCGCCTTGCCGGCGCTGCGACCCGAGAAGATCCGCAGTTCTGCGGCGTTCAGCGCCTCGACCGAAATCTCCAGATTGGCGATCTTGGAACGGAAGTCCGGATCGTCGATCAGGCGGCCGCCATCGTCGGCCAGCTCCAGGGTCGCGATCTTGCGCACCTTGCGGATCATGTTCATCAGGCCCGGCGCATAGGCGTTGCCGCGCTCGAACTCGAGCAGGTACTTGGCGTAGGTCCAGCCCTTGTTTTCCTCGCCGATACGGTTGGCGATCGGCACGCGGACATTGTCGAAGAAGACCTGATTGATCTCCTGCTCGCCCTCGGCGGGGCCGTCCAGGGTCGGCAGCGGCTTGATCTGGATGCCGGGGCTGTCCATGCGCAGCAGCAGGAAGCTGATGCCGTTCTGGGGCTTGCCCTCGGTCGAGGTGCGCACCAGGCAGAACATCCAGTCGGCCCACTGGGCCTGGGTGGTCCAGATCTTCGAGCCGTTCAGCACATAGTCGTCACCGTCGCGCTCGGCCTTCATCTGCAATGAGGCCAGGTCAGAGCCTGAACCCGGCTCCGAATAACCCTGGCACCACCAGATGTCGGACGACAGGATCGGCGGCAGGTGCTGCCTTTTCTGCTCTTCGGTGCCGAACGCCAGGACCACCGGCGCGCACATCTTCAGGCCCATGGGCGAGGGGTTTGGCGTGCCCGCCAGGCTCAGTTCCATGTTGAAGATGTAGCGCTGCGAAGCGGTGAAGTCGCAACCACCCCACTCGACCGGCCAGTCCGGCGCGGCCCAGCCACGCTCGGCCAGCTTCTTTTGCCATTTCACCTGGCCGGCCTTGTCCAGATAGCCGTTCTTGGACTGGCTCATCTGGCGGCGCAGATCGTCGTCATAGGCGCCGGCGATCCAGTCGCGGACCTCCTGCTGGAAGGCCAGGTCTTCAGGCGAAAAAGCGAGATCCATGACTGCTACTCCACCGCGTCCAGATATTCGATCTCGGGACGACCGGCCATGAACGGCCCCATCGCCGCGCCGCCGGCCTTGAAATAGTCGGTGCCGCCGTGCGCCTTCAGGTCATCCATCGAGGCGTACAGTTCGAGAACCTTGTAGGTTCCGGCCTCGGTCTTGCTCTTGGTCAGCTGATAGAGAAGGCAGCCGGGCTCGTTGGCCTTCACCTTGGCCGCCAGATCCAGGAATACCGCTTCGAATTCTGAGGTCTTTTCGACCTGGACCTTCAAGGTCGCCACCACACCGATCATGCTCGCCTCCCAACGCTTGTTTGAAAGCAGCATCGGCCACACCGACGCTCGCCGCAAGGGCGACGTTGGGGAAGGCGGGAATTCAGCTGTTGGAGATTAGGGCCGCTCGTTCCAGCCGTAAGCGACCCAGGAATGGCCGCCGACATTGCGCGCTTCGATCAGGGTCGGATCGCTGCTGGTCTTGGCCTGGACGGTGCGGCGGGCCCGCAGGGCCAGAGCCACCAGACCAAAGAGCGCGCTGCCCATGAACCCGATGACCACCACCGTGGCGGCGAAGACGACGGCCAGCACCGAGCCGATGACGACAGCAGCGGAGGTCGCCAGCGCACCGGCCAGCCATGCAAGGCTGCGCAGAGCAGAACCGCCGGTCATCGTGGTCGAACCCGTCATTGATCGTCCCTTCTCAGCGTGAACGCCGCAACTCAGCACTTATGGTCAACAAGGTTGGTGCACGGACACTGAAGGTCAACTCAACACCCGCGTGATCGATCTGAAAAGCCCATTTCGCCCGAGACATAGTGTCTCGCGCCGCGACTCGCACGGCGCGGGTCAACCGACAGTCGCCAGACCCAGCTCGCGACGCTCGCGCATCACGGTGCTGAAGGCCTCGTTGATCGCCGCCGACTTGGCCTCGGCCACCTCGATGAAATCGCTGGGCAGCCCCCGGGCGCGGGCGCGATCGGGGTGCGCGGCGGACAGGGCTGCCTTCCAGGCCGAGCGCACTGCAGCGTCGTCGGCGTCGTGCGCCACGTCCAGGATCATGTACGGATCGTCGGCGCCCGATCCCAGATGCACGGCGCGCAGCCGGCGAAAGGCCAGCGGCGAAAGGCCGAAAAGATCGGCCACCCGCTCCAGATAATCCAGCTCAACCTGGGTCACCATGCCGTCGGCCTTGGCGATGTGGAACAGGCCGTCGACCACATCCTCGAGGATCTGCGGACAGGTGCGATAGCGTTTCGCCAGGCGCTTGGCGTAGCTTTCAAAGCCATGGGTGGTCTGACGGGCTAGGTCATACAGGCGATGAATGTTGTCTTCCGAGGCCGGATCGGGCTGGAAAACCTCGCTGAAGGCGGCGAACTCGTGCCCGTCGGCCCGGCCGTCGGCCTTGGCCAGCTTGGCGCCCAGAGCCGTGACCGCCGTCGAGAACGCCGGATCCTCGCCTGGCAAACCCGCCGGACAGTCCGGGCAGTCGGCCAGGTCAAGCCGGCGCGCGGCTATGGTTGCGATGTTGCGCCAGAAAGTCATGGAAGCGGTGAAAGCCCAAAAGGGTGGCGGGGTGATGGCGAGGACGTGACGACAGGAAAGGTACGCGCGACAACGCGATACGGATCACGCTCTCTATCGGCCTTCTAACATATTCCGCCGCCTGCCCCACCCCAGGGCCGGTGGGATGAACCCGAATTCATGCTGGAGCCTTTCGCCTCCTCGCCCGTTATGGCCCAGCTTGGGAACGTGCTGACGCCAAAGGCGCCTTGCTGTGGTCCCATTCCGCTCCGAAATGCTCTAGTCAAAGCGTCACAGACCTCAAAAGGACTTCCGCCCGCATGGCGACCGCCCTCTTTCTCGCCCTGGCCATGATGGGTCAGGCGCCCGTCGCTCCCGCCGCCACGCCGCCCAGCGACGACTATGGCTATGTCGCGTGGTGCTATGGCGCTCTGGGCGGCTATGTCGATCTCTATGACCAGGTGATGCCGGAAGTCACCCGCATCGAGAAGGCCTTTCCCGGGCCCGAC
Source organism: Caulobacter sp. GSs2 (assembly GCF_058680895.1). The sequence goes on from NZ_CM178725.1 coordinate 1,003,306, forward strand.
GGGGTCGCGGCCTCGCTGAAGACCTATCCCGAGATGCGCGCCCAGGCCCGCGCCGACATGAAGGTGTTCACCGCGGCGATCACGGCGGCCGAAAAGGCCAGCCCGCGTCCGATCTCGGAATATGGCGGCGCGGCGGTCAAGAAGGGCCGCTCGGTCTGGAGCGGCGCGGATTCGGCCAACAAGGCGCGCCTGGCCCAGGTGTGGATGAGCTGGTCGCCGCCCGGCGACTGCGAAACCCGCGCCAAGGCCCTTGAGAAGAAGTCCAACATCCTGGGCAAGGCCCTGATCTACAACGCCGCCAAGCCGGTCGAGCCGGCGCCGGCCTCGGCCGTCGAGGCCCTGCCGGAACCGGTTCCGGCGCCCGTGATGGCGCCCGCAGTTGAACAGGCCGCGCCGCCTGAACCGGTGGTGACCGAGGCCCCCAAGCCCGTGGCCAAGCCGACCGCTCAGCCGACCGCCAAGCCTGCCGCAAAGCCGCCCATGACCAAGACCGCGACGAAACCGGTCGCCGCCAAGCCGGCCGTGACCAAGCCCACCGCGTCGGCAAAGGCGGAGTTCATCATCGACTTCGCCGACCCCAAGCCCTGCCCCGGCCGCCTGGACCCCGCCAAGCGCGACGGCAAGGACGTGCTGGTCTGCAAGCCGGACTAAGTCCTGCCACTGAAGGGCAGGTCATTGCATCTGATCAAAAACGGTTGTCATCCCGGACAAGCGCGAAGCGCGAAGATCCGGGACCGACGCGTGAACTCAGCGCTTCCGGCGGTCCCGGACCTGCGCCCGGCTCTAGCCGGGCTTGTCCGGGATGACAGCCTCTTTTGATCATAGGCAGTTGTCCTATCGGATCTACGGCTTGACCGGCAGCGCCCCGCTGGCCGCCAGGGCCTTGAACCACCCATACGACGCCTTGGGCGTGCGCACGCCCGTCGCCCGGTCGTGCGCCACCAGGCCGAACTTGGAGGTGTAGCCCAGGTCCCACTCGAAATTGTCGAGCAGGGTCCAGCAGAAATAGCCGCCGATCGGTGAGCCCGCTTCGCGCGCGACCAGCACCGCCTCCAGATGGCGACGCAGATAGTTGATCCGGAACGTGTCGTCGATCACCGCCGGCCCCTTGCTGAACGGGTCGGAACAGCCGTTCTCGGTGATCAGCACCGGCGGATTGCCATAGTCGCGGCGCACCCTGTCCAGCACCTGGAAAAGACCCGACGGGTCGATGTGCCGGCCAAAGGCGTCCAGCTCCGCGCCCTTGGGCGGGCTGGCCGGCGCGATCTTGCTGGGCGAGGACAGGTCCAGCCGCACATAGGCGGGCGCGTAATAGTTCACCCCCAGGAAATCGACCTTCTGGCGGATCGCGGCCATGTCGCCGTCGCGCACCACCCCGGCCTTCAGCAGGTCTTGCAATTCCTTGGGATAGGTTCCCTTGAACAGAGGATCCAGCCACGCGCCGTTCCACAGGGCGTCCAGGCCGTCCGAGGCCAGACGGTTCCAGAACGCCAGCTCGCCGCCGGCCGGCCGGCACGGCTGCAGCGCCATGGTGGTGCCCACCGACAGGTCGCTCCGCCCGGCCCGCAAGGCCTGCATCGCCAGCCCCTGAGCCAGGTTCATGTGGTGGACCGTCGGCCCCAGCAGATCCATGTCCTTCAGTCCCGGCGCGTGCTCGCCCAGCACATGGCCGAACACCGCGTGAACCGCCGCCTCGTTGAGGGCGATATAGTGCTTGAGCCGGTCGCCCAGCCGGTCGACCACCGCATGGGCGTAGTCGGCGAAGCGCAGGGCCGTGTCGCGGTTCTTCCAGCCGCCCTTGTCCTGCAGGGCCTGCGGCAGGTCCCAGTGGAACAGCGTGGCATAGGGCGTGATCCCCTTGGCCAGCATCGCGTCGACCATCTTTGAATAGTGGTCCAGCCCCGCCGGATTGATCGCCCCTTCCCCCGTCGGCAACACTCGCGACCAGGAGATCGAGAAGCGATAGGCGTCCAGCCCCGCCCCGGCGATCAGGTCCACGTCGTCGGCGTAGCGGCGATAGCTGTCAGTGGCGACGGTGGCGTCGGAGCCGTCGACGACGATGCCCGGCTTCTTCTCGAACACGTCCCAGACGCTGGGGCCCCGCCCATCGACGTTCTGGGCGCCCTCGGTCTGAAAGGCCGCCGAGGCCACGCCCCAGAGGAAGTCCTGCGGGAATTGCCGGGATTTAGGATCAAGCTCGGTGTCCGGCCCGCGCGCGCATCCCGACAGGCCTAGCGCCGCCCCGCCGACGACCCCGCCCCCCAGAAGCATGGCCCCCAGGCCTCGCCGACTCACGCCTTGATGATCCACGCCGCATCCTTCCCAAGCTCAGAGGTCAGCGCCCCTGTTGAGACGGAGGATGCCGTGCAAGAACGCCGGTTGACCAGCCTTCCTTTGCGAAGGCGTCTAGAGCAAAAGTCGCCATGATTGAATCATGTCGTTTGCTCTAGATTCTTGTTTTGAAGCGTTATTTCGGCGGCGAACCGGTATCCACTTCGCCGAATAACGCTCTAGCGACGCTGGCGGGCCGAGACCTTGGCGGCGTTCGCCAGCGCCTGGCGGGCGTCTCGGGCGGCGGCGATGTCTTCGGCGGGCATGGGCCGGGCCAGCAGGAAGCCCTGGAACTCGACGCAGCCCAGCTTCACCAGGGTGTCGAACTGGGCCTGGGTCTCGACGCCCTCGGCCGTCGTCTTCAGACCCAGCGACTTGGCCAGACTGATGATGGCGCCGGCCACCGAGGTGACCTCGCCGTCGGGCGACAGGGTGGACACGAAGGAGCGGTCGATCTTCAGCTTGTCGATCGGATGGCGGCGCAGATAGGCCAGGCTGGCATAGCCGGTGCCGAAGTCGTCCAGCGCCAGTCGGAAGCCCAGGCGCTTGATGCGACGCAGGGCGTCGTGAACGCCGTCGCTGTCTTTCAGCAAGGCCGTCTCGGTGATCTCCAGCACGAAGCCGGCGGCCTGGGCCCCGGTCTCGGCCAGGATCTGCTCGATCTCGTCGACGAAGCCCGGCGCGGACAGCTGCAGGGCCGAGACGTTGACCGAGACCTCCAGCCCCGACCAGCGCAGGCTGTCATAGCAGGCGCGGCGGAACACCGACCGGCCGATGGCGGCGATCAGGCCAGTCGACTCGGCCAGCGGAATGAAGATGGCGGGCGAGATGTCGCCGCGCTCGGGATCGCGCCAGCGCGCCAGGGCCTCGACGCCCTGGATGACGCCACGCGCGTCGGTCAGGGGCTGATAGGCGACGGTCAGGCGCTCCTGGTCGATGGCGGCGCGCAGGTCACGCTCCAGGCCCTTGCGCAGGCGCAGGGCGGCGTCCATCTCCGGCTCGAAGAAGCAGTAGCGGCCGCGACCCGATTCCTTGGCGCGGTACAGGGCGACATCGGCCTGTCGCAGCATCTCGGCCTGGCCCTCGTCGGCGTCGGACACCACCGCCACGCCCACCGAGCAGGACAGTTCGGCGCGGCCGATGCTGAGGTCCAGATCGCCCGACAGACCCTCGACCACGCGCTGGGCCAGGGTGGCGCAGCCGGCGGGGGTGGTGTCGGGCTGGATGATCGCAAATTCGTCGCCGCCCAGACGGCAGATGGTGTCGGTCTCGCGGCAGATGGCCTGAAGGCGGCGGGCGACCTCGCGGATGACCTGGTCGCCGGCGTCATGGCCGTAGCTGTCATTGACCTCCTTGAAGCGGTCCAGGTCGATGCACAGCACCCCCAGATAGCCCGACTTGCGCCGCAACAGGGCGTGGGCGTGGATCAGGCGGTCGGTAAACAGGGTGCGGTTGGCCAGGCCTGTCAGGGGGTCGTGCAGGGCCAGATGCTTGGCCTCGGCCTCGCTGAGCAGCAGCTTCTTGGCGGCGCGGCGGGTGACGCGGAACAGCATCAACGCGCCGATGCCGGCGGCCAGGGCGGCCAGGGCCAGGATGGGCGTGGCCTGCTGCAGCAGCTCGGCGCCCGGCTTGCGGGGGTCCCAGCGCAGCACGATGCCGCGGCCGTCCGGCGCCCGGCCCATCAGGGTCTGGGCGTTCTCGCCCTTGATCTGGCTGGCCGGCACGATCTCGATACGGGCGTTCTTGAGCAGGAAGCGCTCGGAGAAGGCGTTCACCACGCTGCTGGCGACCGGCATGCCCGAGACCACCAGCGGCGCCCGGGCGCCGCGCGTCCTGGCCTTCAGATCCGGACGCACCAGGGACACGGTGATCATCACCGCCTCGTTGCCCACCAGCTCGACGCGGCTGAAATGGACCGCGCGCATCTTGGCGACCTTGGCGGGGTCGGTTTCGATCGCGCGAACCTGGCTGATCAGCTTCTGGGTCTGGGCGGCGTAAAGGCCGAAGGATTCCGGCGCGACATCCGTGCCGTTGATGTGGCCGTAGATCGGCCTGTTGTCGGCGTCGAGCACGAAGACGACGCTGTAGCCCAGGGCGCCGCCGATCGAGGAGCCGATGTTCTGGTTGGCCCAGGCCAGGTCGAAGTCATTGTCCAGCTTGTGGATCGCCTCGTCCCAGATGACATAGGGATTGAGGCTGGTTTGAACTTCCTTGCCGCGCTGACGCAGGCCATTGCTGACCAGGGTCTGTTCGTACTGGCGCTCGCGCAGATCGGCCTGGCGGGTGGCGGTGAACAACAGACCGGCCGCAACCAGGACCATGGCGGCCGCCATGCCCATGATCAGGCCGAAGATCTTCAGCTCGATATTGTTGCGATTCATACGCGGGTCCCGGCAGGCGGACGCATCAGTCCACGCCACGCGTTGCTGAATCCCTTACTGGAGCGATTTTTTGGATGTTTTGTCGCACATCGTTATGCGGGATGGGTCGAATGTCCGATTTGGGGTCGGACGAGTGACGTTTTTGCCCCGGACGGTGGGCGAGACCGGCTTCGCGCTAGCGTCCCCCCACCTGGCAGGCCGCCTTCACCCGGCGCCAGTCGTTCTGGGAAAGCGCCGGCGTTCCGGGCAAGGCCGCCGCCGCCGCCCGACTGGCGCGCCCAGCCGTGTCGGGATGGGTCGCAAACCATTCGGCGGCGCGACGCAATCGGGGATCATCCTGGCGATTGGCCATCCGCCCGAAGAAGTCCGCCATGCCCCGGGTCGAGATATTCCGAGCCCGCAACAGTTCGATGGCCCTCGCATCGGCTTCAGTCTCGAGATCGCGGCTGAATCTCTGGTCGGCGAAGCCGCCGGCCAGAAGCACAGTCTGCTGACCGGCGCCCGTACCGCCGCCGACGACGGCGTCCAGCAACAGCCCCGCCCCCATGGAGCGCCAGGCCGCCTGAATGGCGTGACGACGCTCGACGTGGGCGATCTCGTGGGCGATCACCGCCGCCAGCTCGTCGGGCGTGCGGGCCTGGGCGATCAGGTCGTCGGTGACCAGGATCGCTCCGCCCGGCAGGGCGAAGGCGTTGACGAACGGCGCCCTCACCGCCTGCACCCTGATGTCGAACGCCGAATCCGAGCCTTCCGCCAGGCGATCGCCCAGGTCTGACAGGATCGCCGCCCCGCGCCGGTCGCCCTTGCAGGGCCGGAACGCGACCTTGAGCTGGCCTTCCATGTTCGAGCCAAACTGGGCCTCTAGCTTGGGCGGGGTCCCGCGGGCCAGAGGACCGGCGGCCAAGGGCACGCCGACGAAGACGATCGCCGCGAAGGTCGCGCCCGCCCCGACCAGTCCGGCGATCAGCGTCCACTCGGCGCCGCGCTCGCGCCGCGCGATCGCAGTTTCCGAGCGCCTGGACAAGGTCCGCCATGCCTCGCTCTCGACGATCAGCCGCGCGTCGCCATCACCCCGGGTCAGGCGATAGCGGCCGGCGGAATGAGCCGTTTCCCGCACCTCGTCCAGCGGCCAGTCGATCCCGACGCCGGGATCGTCCAGCGCCCGGGCGATGACCCGGCCGGCCTCCAGGCTGACCTCTACCCGCCAGGGACGGGACGTCTGGCCGTCGTAGAGCAGACCCTCCACGTCAGAACGGAGAGACATCGAAGGCATCGGCAAGGCCTTCGCCCGTCTTCGGTCCCCGCTCGGCCTGCATTGCGTCGGCCAGGGGCGCCTCGCCGGTGCTGGACAGCCGGGAGATCATGAACTTGGTCGTCCGCGCCACCACAACCGGCGTCAGGAAACCCAGGGTGAAGATCGTCAGCAGCAGGTTGGTCAGCGTCAGGCCGATCAGCGCGCCCGCCTTCACGTTCAAGGCAAAACGCGCCTCCCCCAGCCGGATCGAGCGCGCGATGGTCCGCATCAGGACCGCGTGATAGGCCGCCGAGGCCAACATGACGAACAGCGCATAGATAAACGCATAGCCATAGATCAGCAGGAACCGCGCCACGCCCGGCTCGGTCCCGGCCTGCATCGACGCGATCATGGGCGGCACGATGGCGGCGATGAGCACACCATAGCCGATGATCCCCACCACCCAGGCGAGCGCGAACGGTCCGTAGAGCCCTTCCGCATGCGATCGCTCCCAGCGGAGTTTCTGGTCTCCGTACGACATGCCGCCCCACAGCTTCTCGGCGATGCGCATCGACATGGCCGGCGCGTACCAGCCCAGGGTGATCATGACGAGCAGCGTATAGCCCAGATAGGACCAGCCGAACTTGTTGGCCGAGCCCCGCAGCTGGAACCGCACGCCGCGCCACACCGTGCGGCTGGCCATGTAGCGATAGGTCATGAAGATCGCCGCGCCGATCAGCACGATGATCGCGATATAGAGCGGCAGCATCAGCAGGGTGAACATCGGGCTGACGAACTGGATCGCCAGAATCAGCGCCAGATAGGGGACGCCCAGAGCCAGCAGCGCGATCAGGAAGCCCAGGAACAGCTCCCTGCCCTTGCCGGTATATTCGAAGGGCTCGTTGTTCAGGGTGATGTGCGACCAGACCCGGCGGCGCACCTCGGTCTTTCCCCAGAACCGGTAGAGCGTCAGGGTGATGATATTGAGCAGGCCGTTTTTCAGGCTGAGGCCGATGAACGACCCCGGCTTGATCGTGTGGCCAAACGCCAGAGTCTCGCCCTTCACGGGCGATTGAGCGCCATCCATGAAATCCCCCTAAGCCCCCGCTCGCAACTGTTGCGAGCAAGCAACCCTTGCGGGATTTGCCAAGGCGGTCAACCATTGCGGCGAAGATCAGAGGCGGTACGCAAGGGCGGACATTGAAAGCCTGCTTGTCAGAGCCCGCGCCAGGGTGATCGAAGGCTCGGGGTCCGCGGTTCGGTTCGAGTGCAACGGCGTCATCGCCCGCTTCCACCGACCCCATCCGGACAAGGACGCCCGCGCGTTCCTCGCGGCGATTGGAGTGAGGCCATGAACGTCCTGAAGCACAACGGCTACACGGCCCGGGTCGCGTTCGACGACGAGGACGAGATCTTTGTCGGTCGCCTGGCCGGGATCACCGACATCATCAGCTTCCACGCCGACACCGTCAGCGGCCTCAAAGCGGCCTTCCACGAAGCTGTTGCCGACTACATCGCCACCTGCGCCAGGGCCGGCAAGAAGCCCGAAAAGCCCTATTCCGGCCAGATCATGGTCCGCGTCGACCCCGTCGTTCACGCCCGCGCCGCCCTGGCGGCGGAACTGGCGGGCAAGAGCCTGGCGGGCTGGACGGAGGAGAAGCTGCGCGAGGCGGCGACGCGGGAGATCGAGGGGGCGTAAATGGGGTGCGCGCACCTCTTTTCCAGTCAGCTCCTTGGATTTGCAAACGGGGCGTACCGATCCCGAATGGCCCGCACCTCTTGAGCATATCGGTCGCGCTCTCCGCCGAAAAGAAGAGGTTCGAATTCACCGATTTCGTTGCGGAGGCGTTCGATCGTCGGGTTGGGATGCTCCCACGAGATGAAATCGTCCCACTCCAGTGGATAGTTCACCTCGCCAGCCAGAAAGCGATCGATCAGATCAATCGCCTCCGCCAAGCTTCCCACCTCCTCATGGATGTGAACGACGGCTGAAGTCCGTAACTTGCCCCTCAGCCATCGCAAGAAACCCATACCTACGCCGCCGCTTCCCGCGCCCTCGCGCCGGGATCGTAGTTGAGGATCGGGGCCAGCCATTTCTCGGCCTTGGCCAGGTCCCAGCCCTTGCGGCGGGCATAGTCCTCGACCTGGTCCAGATCCACCTTGCCGACGCCGAAATAGTGCGACTTCGGGTGGCTGAAATAGAGGCCTGACACGGCAGCGCCGGGGCTCATGGCGTAGCTTTCGGTCAGGATCATGCCGGTCTGTTCGGTCGCGTCCAGCAGGGTGAACAGCGTGCCCTTTTCGGTGTGGTCGGGCTGGGCCGGATAACCGGGAGCCGGGCGGATGCCGACATATTTCTCGGCGATCATCACCTCGGCGTCGGCGGACTCGTCAGGGGCGTAGCCCCACAGCTCGACGCGGGCCTTGTAGTGCAGCCACTCGGCGAAGGCTTCAGCCAGGCGATCGGCCAGGGCCGAGGCCATGATGGCGCTGTAGTCGTCGCCGGCGTCCTTGAAGCGCTTGACGATCTCGTCCTCGCCATGGCCGGCGGTGACGGCGAAGGCGCCGATATAGTCGGGCCCCTGCCCGATCGGCGCGACGAAGTCGGCCAGGGCGGCATTGGTCTTTCCCGCGCCCTTGTCCATCTGCTGGCGCAGGGTGTGCAGGCGCGACAGCTCCACCGTGCGGGTGTCGTCCGTATAGAGCACGATGTCGTCGCCCTGGGCCTGGGCCGGCCAGAAGCCGATCACGCCCTTGGCCCCGAACCAATTTTCTTGCACGAGCTTGTCGAGCATCTCGCGGGCTTCGGCATAGAGCTCGGTGGCGGCCTCGCCCACCACGTCGTCTTCCAGGATCTGCGGGAAGCGGCCGATCAGCTCCCAGCTGGCGAAGAACGGCGACCAGTCGATGAAGGGCACCAGCTCGGCCAGAGTCGGCTCGAAGGTGCGCGTGCCGATGAAGGACGGCTTGGGCGGCGTATAGCCTTCCCAGTCGATGGCGAACTTCTTCTGGCGGGCCTCGGCAATGCCGGTGCGGGCCTTGGCCGTGAGCCCTCGCGCATATTGCTCGCGGATGCGGACATATTCAGTGCGCGTCTCGGCCTGCAACCGATCGCGCTCGCTGGCCGACAGCAGGCCCGAGACCACGCCCACGGCCCGACTGGCGTCGAGCACATAGGTGGTCGAGCCCTTGGAATAGGCCGGCTCGATCTTGACCGCCGTGTGGGTGCGGCTGGTGGTGGCGCCGCCGATCAGCAGCGGGATGGTGAAGCCCTGGCGCTCCATCTCGGAGGCCACGAACACCATCTCGTCCAGCGACGGCGTGATCAGGCCAGACAGGCCGATCATGTCGACGTTATGCTTGCGGGCTTCATCCAGGATGCGGTCGGCGGGCACCATGACGCCGAGGTCGATGACCTCGTAATTGTTACACTGCAGGACCACGCCGACGATGTTCTTGCCGATGTCGTGGACGTCGCCCTTGACCGTGGCCATCAGGATGCGGCCGGCCTGCTCGCGCGGCTTGCCGGCCTTTTCAGCCTCCATGAAGGGCTCCAGCCAGGCCACGGCCTGCTTCATCACGCGGGCCGACTTGACCACCTGCGGCAGGAACATCTTGCCCGAGCCGAACAGGTCACCGACCACGTTCATGCCATCCATCAGATGGCCTTCGATGACGTGCAGCGGCCGCTCGACCGACAGGCGGGCCTCCTCGGTGTCGGCCTCGATGAATTCGGTGATGCCGTTGACCAGGGCGTGGGTGATGCGTTCGTTCACACTGCCCTTGCGCCATTCCAGATTGGCGGTCTGGACCTGACTCTTGTCGCCCTTGTAGCGCGGGGCCAGATCGACCAGGCGTTCGGTGTTGGAGACATTGGTCCGCTGCGGGCGGTTGAGGATCACGTCCTCGACGGCCTCGCGCAGTTCGGGATCCAGGGTGTCATAGACCGGCAGGTCGCCGGCATTGACGATACCCATGTCCATGCCCGCCGCGATGGCGTGATACAGGAACACCGAGTGGATCGCCCGGCGCACGGGCTCGTTGCCGCGGAAGCTGAACGACACGTTCGACACCCCGCCCGAGATGCGGGCGTAGGGGCAGCGCTTCTTGATCTCGCGCGTGCCCTCGATGAAGTCGACGGCGTAGTTGTCGTGCTCCTCGATCCCGGTCGCCACGGCAAAGATGTTGGGGTCGAAGATGATGTCTTCGGGCGGGAAGCCCACCTTGTCGACCAGGATGCGATAGGCCTTCTCGCAGATCTCGATCTTGCGGGCGGCGGTGTCGGCCTGGCCCACTTCGTCGAAGGCCATGACCACCACGGCCGCGCCGTAGCGCAGGCACAGCTTGGCCTGCTCGATGAACTTCTCCTCGCCCTCCTTCATGGAGATCGAGTTGACGATGGCCTTGCCCTGCACGCACTTCAGCCCGGCCTCGATCACCTCCCACTTGGAGCTGTCGATCATCACCGGCACCCGCGCGATGTCGGGCTCGGCCGCCATCAGGTTCAGGTAGGTGACCATGGCCAGCTTGGAGTCGAGCAGGCCCTCGTCCATGTTGACGTCGATGACCTGAGCGCCGGCCTCGACCTGCTGGCGGGCCACCGACAGGGCGGCCGGATAGTCGCCCTCGATGACCAGTTTCTTGAACTTGGCCGAGCCGGTGACGTTGGTGCGCTCACCGATATTGACGAAAACGGGTCTCATGATTGGCCGTTCAACAAGGATTGCAGTCCGGCGATCTGAGTGAGCCACGCGTCGTGGTCATCGCCCTCCTGCCAGGTTTCGTCGAGTTCTGAGGCCGTGCCGACCACGCGGGCCAGGGCACGGCGCGCCAGATTGGCGGTGCCTTCCGGCGGCTTGCCCATCGTGGCCTTCAGGTCGGCATGGCTGTCGGGCAGCACCGAGCCGGCCCCGACGCACGAGGCGACCACCGCCGCAGCGGCCACGGCCAGTTCGGCCTCGGCCTCTTCCAGATAGCCGCTGACGCCGGCGGCGTGCTCCATCAGCGTCATGACCATGCGCCAGTCCGGCGCTTCAGCCAGGTCCTCGATGAAGTCGGCGGCTTCTTCGTTGTCGAAAGGTCCGGGAGCCCAGGCGGTCATCTTCAGCCCACCAGTTCGAAGGGTTCGAGGCCCGCCAGGCGCATGGCCTTGGGACGCTCGGGGATCTGACGCGGGGTGACGCCGGCGACGGCTTCGGCGACGTGACGGATGTGGTCGGGCGTGGTGCCGCAGCAGCCGCCCAGGATGTTGACCAGGCCGTCCGACGCCCACTGGTGCAGGGCGTGGCCGGTCTGGTGCGGCTCCTCGTCATATTCGCCCATGGCGTTGGGCAGGCCGGCATTGGGATAGGCGGCGACCAGGGTGTCGGCGATGCGGGCCATCTCGGCGATGTGCGGGCGCATCAGGTCGGCGCCCAGGGCGCAGTTGAAGCCCACGGCGAACGGCTTGCAGTGCTTGATCGAGTTCCAGAAGGCTTCGGCCGTCTGGCCCGACAGGGTGCGGCCCGAGCGGTCGGTGATGGTGCCGCTGATCCAGATCGGCAGCTCTTCATGGCCCTCGTCGCGCAGATCCAGGATCGCCTTGATCGCGGCCTTGCAGTTGAGCGTGTCGGTGATGGTCTCGATCAGGAACAGGTCGACACCGCCCTCGTAGAGGGCCGAGACCTGCTGGCGGTAGGCCGCATAGACCTGGTCGAAGGTCACCTTGCGCGCGCCGGGGTCGTTCACATCCGACGACATCGACAGCATCACGTTCAGCGGCCCGATCGAGCCGGCGATGAAGCGCGGCTTTTCGGGGTGCTCCTTCAGCCAGCGATCGGCGACCGAACGGCCGATGCGCGCGCCTTCGTAGTTGATGTCCCAGACGTCCTTTTCGCCCAGGCGATAGTCGGCCTGGGCGATGGTGGTGCCGGAAAAGGTGTTGGTCTCGGAGATGTCGGCGCCGGCGCTGAAATAGGCGTCGTGCAGTTCGGCCACCAGGTCGGGCCGGGTCAGGCACAGGACGTCGTTATTGCCCTTCATCTGGCCGTCGTAGTCGGCGAAGCGCTCAGCGCGGTAGTCGGCCTCCGACAGCTTCTTCTTCTGGAACATCACGCCCCAGGAGCCGTCGAGGATCAGCACGCGCTGCTTGGCGGCGGCCTTGAGGGCGGCGATGCGGCCGCTACGGGTGGTCAGGTCCATCATTTGGCCGCTCCCTGCTGGCGCGCCAGCTCTTTGTTGAACGCGGCTTCCGAGGCGGCGACGAAGCGGCCCAGCTCGGTCGGATCGACGAAGGCGTTGTTGTCGCCGCGCAGCACGCGCTGGCGCTTGGCCAGCAGATCGCCCTGCTCCTCATGGGCGGGCAGGAAGACGTCGGCCGGCATGACCTTCAGCTTGGCGAAGGTGGCGCGATAGTCGGACACGATCTTCGGGTAGGTCTTGTTGCCCACCAGGGCGTTGCCGGCCACCGAGATCGAGTTGAAGAACACCACGTTCAGGGGGCGGCCGCGCTCGGTCACCGACAGGGTCCAGGTCGTGCCGCCGCTGGTATGGCCCGGCGTCAGGTGGGCGATCAGCGTGGTCTCGCCCAGCGTGACCTTCTCGCCGTCGCGCACGGTGCGGTCGACCTTCACGGCCGGAAAGGGCGTCAGGCCGTTTTCGTTGTCGCCAAAGTGACGGCCCTGCTCCAGGGCCGGCTTGTCCTGCGACGAGGCATAGAGCCTGGCGCCGGTGTCGGCCTTCACCTGGGCCAGGCCGCCGGCATGGTCATAGTGGGCGTGGGTGTTGATCAGGATCTTCACGTCGGCCAGCTTGAAGCCCAGCGAGACGATGTTGCGCTCGACCAGCTTGGCGCCGTCCGCCGACATGCCGGCATCCAGCAGCACATGTCCGGCCGACGAGGTGATCAGGTACGAGGACAACCCCTCGGAGCCGACATAGTAGATGTTGCCGACCACGCGGTATGGCTTGGTCGGCTTGATCCAGGCGGCCGGCGGCCACCCGTCGGCGCGGGCGGCGCTGACGCTGGCCAGCGAAAGCACACCGCAAAGGATCAGGGCCAGAACCTTCATGCCGCAACCTCCGAATGGGTCGTTTCACGCTCGCGCACGCCCAGCACCCGGCAGATCGCATAGACCAGATCGGCGCGGTTGAGGGTGTAGAAGTGAAAGTCCTCGAACCCCTGCTCCTGCAGCTTGGCGCACATCTCGGCGGCCACCGAGCAGGCGATCAGGCGACGGGTTTCGGCGTCATGGTCCAGGCCCTCGAACAGGTTGGCCAGCCAGCTCGGCACCGCCGTCTGACAGGCCTGGGACATCTTTTTCAGGCCGTTGAAATTGGTCACCGGCATGATCCCGGGCACGATCGGAATGGTGATGCCGGCGGCGCGCACCCTGTCGTTGAAGCGCAGGAAGGCGTCGATATCGAAGAAGAACTGGCTAATGCCAAGGGTCGCTCCGGCGTCGACCTTGGCCTTCAGCACGTCGATGTCGTGCTCCAGCGACGGGCTTTCCGGATGCTTTTCGGGATAGACCCCGACCAGCACCTCGAACGGCGCGATGCCGCGCAGGGCCTTGGTCAGTTCGGTGGCGTTGGCGTAGCCATCCTCGCGCGGCACATAGACCCCGCCGATGCCGCCCTCGGTCGGCGGCGGATCACCGCGCAGGGCGACGATGTGGCGAACGCCCGTCTCCCAGTATTCGCGGATCACCTCATCGACCTCGTCGCGGCTGGCCCCGACGCAGGTCAGGTGGGCGGCGGGCTTGAGGCTGGTTTCATCCAGGATGCGCTTGACCGTGCGGTGGGTGCGCTCGCGGGTCGAGCCGCCGGCCCCGTAGGTCACGGAGACGAAGGCCGGATCCAGCGGAGCCAGGCGGGTGATGGCCTGCCACAGGCTCTCTTCCATCGCCGGGGTCTTGGGCGGGAAGAACTCGAACGAGACGCGGGGACGGCCGCCGGCCTGGCTCTGACCGCGCTCGCCGGCGCGGGCGACAGGACCGATCACGCGGCGTGTGGGTGGAAGGGTCATGCGGCGCTCCTTTGCGCGGCCCGCTGGACCGGACGGCGAGCCGTCCAGATCTTGACGGTCAATCCCTGGGCCGAGGACGGCGGCAGGGCGATGTTGTTTTCCAGGCTCAGGCCGGCGGCCTCCAGCCAGGGGATGATCTCGGCGTCTTCAAAGCCCAGGCGGCGATGCTGATGGGCCTCGCGCAGGAACTCGTGGTCGTGCGGCGCGAAGTCGGCGATCAGCAGCAGGCCGCCATGGGCGACCAGCCGCGCGGCCTCGGCGACAGCGGCGGCCGGATCGCCCAGATAGTGCAGCACCTGATGCACCGTCACCAGATCGGCGCAGCCGCCCGGCAGGCCGGTGGCGAAGATGTCGCCGTGGCGCAGCTCGCATTGCCCCAGCCCCGCCTTGGCCACCTCGTCGCGGGCGATGTTGAGCATCTGCTGCGACAGGTCCAGGCCCAGGGCCGAGCCGGCCCGCTGGCCCAGCAGGGTCAGCATGCGGCCGGCGCCCGCGCCCAGGTCGACCATCTCGTCGAAGGGCCCCTCGCCTGCCGCGCGCAGGATCGCCGCCTCGACCTCGGCCTCGTCGACATACAGCGAGCGGATCTCGTTCCAGCGCGCGGCGTTGCGGGCGAAATAGGCCTGGGCGCCGGTCGAGCGCTCGGCCCGCACCGTGGCCAGTTTCTCGGCGTCGGCATGGACGGCCGGATCGGCGGGGTCGATCAGATCCAGCGCCTGGCGGACCAGATGGTGGCCCGGCGACTTGCTGGCCAGGCGATAAAACACCCAGGCCCCGTCGGGGAACCGCTCCACAAGCCCCGCCTCGGCCAGCAGCTTGAGATGGCGCGAGACGCGCGGCTGGCTCTGGTCCAGGATCTGGCACAGCTCCAGCACCGAAAGCTCCTCGCCGGCCAGCAGGGCGAGCAGCCGCAGACGGGTGGATTCCCCCGCCGCGCGCAGCACTTCAACAACCTGTTCAGCCGACAGCTTCATGAGGACATAAAGATATCTTTATGTCCGATTTGGCAAGCTGATTTTATGCCTCGGACGCCACCTTTGCGGGCTCCCAGAGCTCAATCTTGACCCCAGCCGGGTCCAGAATCCAGGCAAAACGACCCATCCCCTCGTCCTGCCGGCCGGTAGGCTCCACGCCCTCGGCCGCAGCCCTGGCCAGCAGGCCGTCCAGGTCATCGACGATGAAATTGATCATGAAGCCCGCCTGCGACGGCTCGAAATACCGGGTGTCGGCCGCGAACGGCGACCAGTTGGTCTGGCCGACTTTCGGATGATCGAACACCGCCCCGCCCCAGTCATGGACCTCGAAGCCCAGCACCCGCGCATACCAGTCGCGCACCGCGACCGGATCGGCCGCCTTGAAGAATATCCCGCCCAGCCCCAGCACCCTGGCCATGATCAGTCCTCCGTCGCCAGATCATCGGCCCAAGCCTGCGACCAGGTCATCAGCGGCGCAAGCGCCTCGATCAGGGCCGCTCCGCGCGGCGTCAGGCGATAACCCGCCTCGGCCGACACGACATCGGCAGCCCGAAGTTCGGCCAGACGGGCGTTCAGCGTGCCCGGCGGCAGTTCTGCGGCCGCCTGCAGCGCGCGAAAGGTCAGGACCGCGCCGTCGCGCAGCTCCCAGACGATCCGCAGGGCGCCGCGCCGGCCCACCAGATCCAGCGCGGCCATGACCGGACGCCCCGTGGTCGAGCCGCGCACCGGCTTGCCCGGCAAGGGCGCTTCAATTTCTGTAGCAATCGGCGACTTAGGCATGATACAGATTTTGTAGCAGAAGGAGACCGCCATGTCCGCCCGCATCGCGCCCGCCCGGCCGCCCTACCCCGCGACCGTCCAGAAAGCGCTGGACCACCTGAAGACGCCCGGTGATCAACCCCTGTCGCTGTTTCGAACCCTGGCCCGTGACGAGCGCCTGTTCTCGCGCTTCACCGGCGGCGGCCTGCTGGATCCCGGCCATCTGAGCCTGACCGACCGCGAGATCGTCATCCACCGCATCTGCGCCCTCAATGGCGCGGCCTATGAGTGGGGCGTGCACGCGGCGATTTTCGCGCGCGCCGCCGGTCTGGATGCGACGCGCCTGGCGGCCACCGTCGCGCCGGGAATCGCCGACTGCTGGTCGCCGCACGAGGCGCTGCTGATCGGCTTCTGCGACGCGGTCAACGCCCGGGCCGATATCGACGATGACCTGTGGGCGCGCCTGTCCGAAGCCTTCGACGAGGCGGCGCGGATCGAGCTGATGATGCTGGCCGGCTTCTACCGTACGGTCAGCCTGCTGGTGAACGGCCTGCGCCTGGAACCCGAACCATTCGCCGCGCCGTTTCCAGGGCCCTCCCCCCCCACCAGCGACGCCAACGGCTCGCCGTTGAAATAGCAGCGCAGGTTCTCCAGCGTCAGCCCGACTATGGCCGGGATACTGTCCAATTTGGCGCCGACGGTGTGCGGAGTGAGCACCGAAAGCTCTTCGCTGGCCAGCGGCGCAGACAGGGCGTTTCCCCCCGTCGTCAGCCCATCCGGACGGATACAATTTCTATGGCTTTTGAGTGTATCCCGTGGGATACATATCACCCATGGTCGAAGTGCGCGAAACCGAAGCGTTCAAGGCGTGGCGGAAGGCGCTCAAGGACCCCAGGGCGCAGAAGCAGATCGTCGCGCGCCTGACCCGACTGACCTACGGCCTGATGGGCGATGTAAAACCCGTCGGCGAAGGCGTGAGCGAACTGCGCATTCATGTGGGTCCAGGCTACCGGATTTACATCGTCGAGCGACAACAGGTCCTGATCATCGTCCTCACCGGCGGCGATAAGGCGTCCCAGGCTCAGGACATAGAAAAGGCCAAGGCGCTGGCCAGGGAAATCTAGCTGTCGCCACTCTCACGGGGCCGCGCCCCACTCCCGTCGGGAGATCAAGGAGGACAAGATCATGGTCGTGCGCACAACGCTTTTCGATCCCGCTGCCGAGGTAACCGACACGGACTCTGCCGCCATCCTTCTGGCGGATGCGCTGGAAACCGGCGACGCGGGTTACGTGCAGCACGTGCTGGGCATAATCGCGCGCGCTAAGGGCATGACCGACGTCGCCGCCACGTCTGGCCTTGGTCGCGAGAGCCTTTACAAGGCGCTCAAGGAAGACGCCTCGCCAAAGTTTGAAACCGTGCTGAAAGTTATCGCGGCTCTTGGGTTGCAACTGTCGGCGACCAAGGCCCAATCCCAGACTGAAGCCGCCTAACCCCCAACCGGCGACGCCAACGGCTCGCCGTTGAAGTAGCAGCGCAGGTTCTCCAGCGTCAGCCCGACCATGGCCGGAATGCTGTCCAGGGTCGCGCCGGCCAGGTGCGGCGTCAGCACCGTGCGCGGCACGCCCTCCCAGCGTCCCGGCGGGGTCGGCTCCTGGTCGAAGACGTCCAGCGCCGCCATGCCCAGGCGGCCGTCCTTGAGGGCGGCGATCAGGGCGTCCTCGTCGACCAGTGAGCCGCGCGCCACGTTGACCAGCAGGCCCTGCGGTCCCAGGGCCTCGATCACCGCCTGATTGATCATGTGATGGTTGGTGTCGTCGGGCCGGGCGCAGACCATCAGCACGTCGCTGTCGCGGGCAAGGGCCATCAGGCTGTCGGCGCGCGGCCGGTCGGTTTCCTTGGGGCGCGGCGCCCACCAGGAGACCTTCATCTCGAAAGCCTCGCAGCGACGGGCCACCGCCTCGCCGATATGGCCCAGGCCGACGACGCCCACCTTGCGGCCGCGCAGGCCGTGTCGGGGCGCCATGCGCTCGGCGTGAGTCCAGCGCCCGGCCCGCAGGCGGTGATCGCCCTCGACGATGCCGCGCCAAGCCGCCAGCATCAGACCCACGGCGTGATCGGCGACGTCCCCCGCGTTCAGGCCGGTGGAGTGGGTCACCGAAATGCCGCGCCACTTGCACCAGGGCACATCCACGCCGTCATAGCCGACGCTGACACAGGCGATCAGGCCCAACTGCGGCATCTCCGACAGCAGGTCCTTGCCCAGAGCCATCTCGCCGGCGTGGACGATGGCCCGCACCGACTGACCGGGCCCCTGCAGAAAGACCAGGGGGTCGGGATAGTCCCAGAACCGATGAACCGTATAGCTCCCCTCCAGCAAGGGCTGCAGCGGCAGGAGCATCTCGTGCGAGATCAGGATGTGCGGCTTATCGGCGGTTTGCGGCATGCGGGTCCTCCATCCCGGTCCAGTGCAGGCCATACGGCCTCAGTCACCAGCGGGATTTTTCATCGTGTGCGACAAGCTACCGCAGTTGCCGCACAGCGCCAGCACCGACTACGCATGATTAGTCCCCGTAGTGGCCGCCGCGTGTTTTGACCGTCATCAATTCCGATTGTCGCGGCTCGGCTAAAACGACGGAACCTGCACTGTAGCGCGTTGTTAGAGGCAAGGAAGCCGTCGCACCGCTTCAAGTGCGGATCGGCAGGGGCGCTCGTCATGGACCTGCTCATGCACCAGATGACATCCAGCACGTTCGGACAGATCAGCAGGGTGGAAGCCCCGCGGCCTGGATCACGACCTTCGGCCAAACAGGCCTATGATCCATCAAAGCTCCTGATCTCACTGCACGTTCCCAAGACAGCGGGCACCAGCTTTTGCACCACCCTCAAATCCTGGTTTGGTGAGGACGGTCTGCGCCTCCATTATCGCGACGCGGATGCGGACCCCGTAAGGCACGCGGGCACAGGCGCAGGAGCCTGTGTCCACGGCCATTTCAACCGTGTGCGTGGCATCGGGGCCCTCGCCTATTATCCCGAAGCCCAGCAGTTCATCACCTTCCTGCGGGACCCGTTTTCCCGGTTCGTTTCCCAATGGCGCTACCTGCATTTTCAGCGTCGGAGCGGACTGCCCGTCCCCGCACTCGACGACAATCCCACCTTTGGCCAATGGTTCGACCGCAGGGCCAAGGCTGCCAGCGAAGGCGAAGATCCGTTTTCGTTCCTCGCCCAACTGCCCTGGCCGGTCACGCCCGACAATGCCGACAGGGCCTTCGACCAGGGCTATATTGCAGTGGGAATCCTCGAGGCCTATGACGCTTCGGTGCGGGTCCTGGCCAAGGCTCTGGGCTTCCAGGCGCCGCAGGAGATCATCCATGTCAATCGGGCCGACGACGCCCATCGCAGCGGCGACCCGACAGAGATCTATGGCGAATGGCAGACGGCGCATCGCGACGCCTTTGCCCTGGAATATGCCGTCTACGACGCCGGGCGACGCCATCTCCTGGCAGCCCTGCCGGCGGCGGCAGGCCTGAGCAGAGCGGGCGTCTTCTGATCGTGATCAAAAGACACGGCTGAACCCAACTGCGCCCGGGGAGTTCGCATCCGGGCACAAAAAACGGGGTGACCCGTGAGGGCCACCCCGCTTCATCTCAACGCTATGGCCGTACCTTTGCAACCTGACGGGAGCCGTCAGGTTGCAAAGGCGCCTACCGCGCGAACTTCTGGAACTTGATGCGCTTGGGGATCAGGCTGTCGGCGCCCAGGCGGCGCTTCTTGTCTTCCTCGTACATTTCGAAGTTGCCTTCGAACCATTCAACGTGGCTGTCGCCCTCGAAGGCCAGGATGTGGGTGGCCAGGCGGTCCAGGAACCAGCGATCGTGGGAGATGACCACGGCGCAGCCGGCGAACTCTTCGAGCGCCTCTTCGAGGGCCTGCAGGGTTTCGATGTCCAGGTCGTTGGTCGGTTCGTCGAGCAGCAGCAGATTGCCGCCGGTGGCCAGGGTCTTGGCCAGGTGGACGCGGTTGCGTTCACCGCCCGAGAGAAGACCGACCTTCTTCTGCTGGTCGGCGCCCTTGAAGTTGAAGCTGCCGACATAGGCCCGCGAATTGATCTCGCGCTTGCCGACGATCATCACGTCGGTGCCGCCCGAGACTTCTTCCCAGATGGTCTTGTTGGGATCCAGCGCGTCGCGGCTCTGGTCCACATAGGACAGCTTCACCGTCTCGCCGACCTTGACCGTGCCCTGGTCGGGCTGCTCGCGGCCGGTGATCAGCTTGAACAGGGTCGACTTGCCGGCGCCGTTGGGGCCGATGACGCCGACGATGCCGTTGGGCGGCAGACGGAACGACAGGTCCTTGAAAAGCACCTTGTCGCCATATTCCTTTTCCAGGCCTTCGACTTCCAGCACCAGATTGCCCAGGCGCGGGCCGGGCGGGATCTGGATGTGGGCCTGGGTCTGGGCGGCGCGGGCGTTTTCCTGCGCCGAGACCATTTCCTCATAGCTGGCCAGACGGGCCTTGGACTTGGATTGGCGGGCTTTCGGCGAGCTGCGCACCCACTCGAGTTCGCGGGTCAGGGCGCGCTGGCGGCTGTCGGACTCCGACTGCTCCTGCACGACGCGCTTGGTCTTCTGCTCCAGCCAGCCGGAGTAGTTCCCCTCATAGGGCACGCCCTTGCCGCGATCGAGCTCGAGCGTCCACTTGGTGACCTGATCCAGGAAGTAGCGATCATGGGTGACCAAGATGACGCAGCCCGGGAAGTTTTCGAGGTGGTGCTGCAGCCAGGCCACCGACTCGGCGTCCAGGTGGTTGGTGGGTTCGTCGAGCAGCATGATGTCGGGCTTGCTGAGCAGCAGGCGCGCCAGGGCGATGCGGCGCTTTTCACCGCCCGACAGGTTCTCGATGCTGGAATCGTTGGGCGGGCAACGCAGGGCGTCGATGGCCATCTCGACCTTGGAGTCGATGTCCCACAGGTCGCGGGCGTCGATGATCTCCTGGAGCTTGGTCATCTCCTCCATCAGCTCGTCGGAATAGTCCTCGCCGAGCTTGTTGGCGCATTCGTTGTAACGGTCGAAGATCAGCTTGTCCTCGCAGTCGGCGATGACATTGCCCCAGACGTCCTTGGTCGGGTCCAGCACCGGCTCCTGGGCCAGATAACCGCGGCGGATGCCCTCGGCGGCCTTGGCCTCGCCCGAGAACTGGTCATCCAGGCCGGCCATGATCTTCAGCAGGGTCGACTTGCCCGAGCCGTTGACGCCGACGACGCCGATCTTGGCGTCGGAATAGAACGACAGCCAGATGTTCTCGAAGATCTTCTTGCCGCCCGGGAACGCCTTGGTCAGGCCTTGCATCTGGAAAATATATTGCTGGGCCATGGGGGCGTCGGTCTCGCTGTCAAAGTTCGGGGGAGGACGGGCGCTGAAATAGCGGTCGGGGGCGGTTTACGCAATGTCGGCGCGCCGAGGCGCCCCAAAGTAAGGTTCACCGTTCTGTCTCAAGACTGTCGGAAACCCGACGCTTTTCCGTCGCGGAGGCGTCGCGGAGCGCTGTTAACCGGGCCGGAGAACCGGCGCGCTCCCCGCACGACCGGGCGAGGGGATAGATCATGAAACATCATCTGATGCTGGGCGCTGCTTCGGCCGCCCTCCTGCTGCTGGCCGCCGCGCCGGCCCTGGCTGCCGATCTGGCGCCGACCGAAGCCGCCGACACCACCGCCGTTGACGCCATCATCGTCATTGGTCAGGGCCAGAGCCGCCAGGTTCAGACCCTGAAGGACGAAGCCATCTCGCTGGAAGCCGCCGGCACCAGCCCGCTGAAGGCCATCGACAAGCTGCCGGGCGTGACCTTCCAGTCGGCCGACGCCTTCGGCGCCTATGAGTGGTCGACCCGCATCTCGATCCGCGGCTTCAACCAGGGCCAACTGGGCTTCACCCTGGACGGCGTGCCGCTGGGCGACATGAACTACGGCAACCACAACGGCCTGCACATCAGCCGCGCCATCACCAACGAAAACATCGGCCGCGTCGAACTGGCCCAGGGCGCCGGCGCGCTCGGCACCGCCTCGACCAGCAATCTGGGCGGCACGCTGCAGTTCTTCTCGCGCGACCCTTCGGAAGTGTTCGGCGGCCAGATGAACGTGACCGGCGGCTCGGAAGGCATGTACCGGGTGTTCGGCCGCATCGACAGCGGCGCGATCGAACAGCTGGGCGGCCTGCGCGGCTACGCCTCGATCGTCAGCCAGAGCACTGAGAAGTGGAAGGGCGGCGGCGACCAGAAGCAGTTCCAGTACGACCTGAAGGCCGTGCTGCCGCTGGGCGAAAACGGCAGCCTGACCGCCTTCTACAACGGCTCGCAGCGTCGCGAGCAGGACTATCAAGACCTGTCGTTCGAGATGATCAAGCGTCTCGGCCGCAACTGGGACAACACCCAGCCTAACTGGGCCCTGGCCGTGGCCGCCGGTCGCGCCTACCTGACCGGTACGGCTCTGCCCGCGCCGTTCGCCACCGTTGACGACGCCTACTACGCCGGCGCCGGCGTCCGCGACGACGAACTGTACGGCCTGGCCCTGAAGCTGCCGCTCGGCGAGACCGCCAAGCTCGACCTCAGCGCCTATGGCCACGCCAACCAGGGCCAGGGCCTGTGGTACACGCCCTACGTCCCCAGCCCGGGCTTCGGCACGGTCGGCTCCACCGCCGCCCCGCTGTCGATCCGCACCACCGAATATGACATCGACCGCAAGGGCGTGACCGGCGGCATCACCGTCGATCTGGGCGCCCACCAAGTGGGCATGGGCTTCTGGGGTGAAAAGAACACCTTCAACCAGGCGCGCCGCTTCTACGCCGAAACTGCCGCCGCCCCGTCGCGCAACCCGCTCGACTTCCAGGAAAACCCCTTCTTCACCCAGTGGCAGTACCGCTTCGTGACCGACACCCTGGTCGCCCACATCGAAGACACCTGGACCGTCAACGACGCCCTGAAGGTCAATTTCGGCTTCAAGGCCATGGAAGTGACCAACAGCGTCCAGCGCATCGCCGGCAACCCGCTGGCCGGCGAGATCGAGTCGAAGAGCTCGTTCCTGCCGCAGATCGGCTTCGTCTATAAGGCGATGCCGGACCTGGAGTTCTTCGGCGGCTACACCGAGAACATGGCCGCCTACGTTTCGGCCGCCACCTCGGGTCCGTTCGCCTCGCAAAACCAGGCTGCGGTCGACTACATCACCAAGACCCTCGAGCCTGAGACCTCCAAGACCTTTGAAGGCGGTCTGCGCTATCGCACCGACCGCTTCCAGGGCGTCGCGGCCCTCTATCACGTGACCTTCGAGAACCGCCTGCTGGCCGCCAGCACCGCGGCCCCGATCCTGGGCCTGCCCGCCGTTCTGTCGAACGTCGGCGGCGTGGAAACCAACGGCATTGAGCTGGCCGGCGAGTACAAGCTGACCGACAACTGGTCGGTCTACGGCGCCTACACCTACAACCAGTCGGAATATCAGGACAACGTCGTCAACGGCTCGGGCGTCGTCACCGCCCGCACCGCCGGCAAGGAAGTGGTCAACACGCCCAAGAACATCCTCAAGGGCGAGCTGAAGTTCGAACTGGCCGGCTTCTATTCGAAGCTGGGCGTCGCCCACACCGGCGAGCGCTACTACACCTACGAGAACATCGGCGGTCAGGTGGACAGCACCACCGTCGCCGACCTGACGCTGGGCTATCGCTTCGGCGGCGAGACCTGGGGCAAGGGTCTGGAGATCCAGGCCAACATCACCAACCTGACCGACGAGGACTATATCTCGACCATCGGTTCGGGTGGCTTCCTGAACAATGACGCAGCCGGTACGGGCCAGACGGTCCTGACCGCCCCGCCGCGCCAGTTCTTCCTCTCGATCAAGAAGGCCTTCTAGGCCTCACTTGATCTAGAAACTTGGGGCCGGGAGGCGACTCCCGGCCCTTTGTCGTTCAAGCTGCACCGCAAAACGAGGAAACGTCCGTGACCGATCTCTCCCGTCGCGGGGCCCTGGGCCTGTCGGCCGCCGCCCTGGCCGTGGCCCCCGCCGCGCGCGCCGCCGTCCTGGACGCGCCGCATCCGGCCCTGGGCAAGCCCCTCACCCGCATCGCCTTCGGGTCCTGCGCCAACCAGGACAAGGACCAGCCGATCTGGGAGGCGATCTTCGAGCAGAAGCCTGATCTGTTCGTCTTCCTGGGCGACAACATCTATGCCGACACCCGCGATCCCAAGGTGATGGCGGCCAAGTACGCCACCCTGGCGGCCAAGCCGCACTTCAAGCGGCTGCGCGACACCACCCCCGTCATCGCCATCTGGGACGACCACGATTTTGGCGAAAACGACGCCGGGGCCGACTATCCGATGAAGGCCGAGAGCCGCCGCCAGTTCTGCGACTTCTGGGGCGAACCCGCCGACTCGCCGCGCCGCACCCGCGACGGGGTCTATGCGGCCTATGTGTTCGGCCCCGCCGGCCAGCGCGTGCAGATCATCCTGCCCGACCTGCGCTGGAACCGCACGCCCCTGGCGGAGAAGACCTTCAAGGGCGGCTACAAGCCCTGGGCCGTGGCGCGCGGCCTGTCGGGCAAGGAAACCCCCGGCCCCTATGACCGCATCGCCGACCTTGACGCCACCATGATCGGCGAGCCGCAGTGGACCTGGCTGGAGCAGCAACTGGCCCAGCCCGCCGACCTGCGGATCTTCGGCTCCAGCCTGCAGGTGCTGGCCGATTTCGCCGGCTGGGAAAGCTGGATCAACTATGCCCGCGACCACCAGCGGCTGTTCGCAGCGATCCGCCGCCAGAAGGCCGACCGCCTGATCTGCATCAGCGGCGACACCCACTATGCCGAGGTCTCGCGGCTGGACACCAACGTCCCCTACCCGATCTGGGACGTGACCTCCTCGGGCCTGACCGAGGTCTGGCCCGTCACCCCGCCCAACGCCCTGCGCGTCTCGCCGGTGCTGCGTGAGCGCAATTTCGGGATGATCGAGATCGACTGGAGCGGCCCCGCGCCGGTGGCGACCCTGCGGGTGCATGACGAAAAGGGCGCGGTGAAGATCACGCAGGTGGTGGATACGGCGGGGCTGAAGGTCGGGTGAGACAAGTCCTCCCCCTGAAGGGGGAGGCGATCGCACATGACCAGCAACGGCTGTCATCCCGGACGAGCGCGCAGCGCGAAGATCCGGGACCGACGCCTGAGCGCCGCGTTCCAAGTCGGTCCCGGATCTGCGCCCGGCTTCGCCGAGCTTGTCCGGGATGACAAATTTTTCGCCGCGAGCAATCCATAGGCGATAGCGCTGCCTTCAGGGGGAGGGCCTTGCCGCCGCCCATCAAACTTTTCCCTGCTGACAACCTCACGGCGTCCCACTAGCGTCCCGCGCCATGATCAGACCCTCGCTTACCGCCCTCGCGGCGTGCCTCGCCCTGACTTCGCCGGTAAGATCTTTCGCAAATGGGGCGGAAAAGCTGACCCCCGAACGCATCTTCGCCGATCCCAGCCTGACGGGCCCCATCGCCAAGGGCGTGGCCGTGTCGCCGGACGGCAAGCGCGTCACCTATCTGAAAGCCAAGGCCGAGGCCGCCAATGTCCAGGACCTGTGGGCGGCCGACGTGGCCGGCGGAGAACCCTATCGTCTGATCGACTCGGCCACCCTGTCGTCGGGCGCCAAGGAGCTGTCAGAGGCCGAAAAGGCCCGCCGCGAACGGGCCCGCGTCTCGTCGCGCGGCATCGTTGAATACAGCTGGGACAGCCAGGGCCGCTTCATCCTGGTGCCGCTGGACGGCGACCTCTATCTGGACAGCGTCGCCGACGGCAAGGTCAGCCGCCTGACCGAAACCCCGGGCGACGAGGTCGACGCCAAGGTCTCGCCGCTGGGCGCCTTTGTCTCGTATGTCCGCGACCAGAACCTCTATCTGAAGCCGGTCAATGGCGGGGCCGAAAAGGCCCTGACCACCGAGGGCAAGGACGCCGTGTCGTTCGGCGTCGCCGAGTTCATCGCCCAGGAAGAGCTGGACCGCTTCAGCGGCTACTGGTGGTCACCCAGCGAAGGGCACATCGCCTATGCCCGCGTCGATGAAAGCGGCGTCGACATCGTGCCCCGCGCCGATATCGGCCCCGGCGGCGCCACCGTCGTTCTGCAGCGCTATCCCCGCGCCGGCCGTCCCAACGCCGTGGTCGACCTGTTCGTGCGCAACCTGGCCACCGGCCAGGACGTGCAGCTGGATCTGGGCGCGAACAAGGACATCTATGTCGCCCGGGTCGACTGGTCGGCCAATGGCAAGACCGTCTATGTCCAGCGCCTGTCGCGCGACCAGAAGACCCTGAACATCATCGCCTTCGACCCGGCCACGGGTCAGGGCAAGACGGTCCTGACCGAGACCGACCGCCACTTCATCGAGGTGCACGAAGACTTCCGGCCCCTCAGCGATGGCACCTTCCTGTGGTCGTCGGAAAAGTCGGGCTTCAACCACCTCTATCGCCACGCCGCCGACGGCAAGCTGATCGCCCAGATCACCAAGGGCGACTGGCCGATGAACCGGGTCGAGGGCGTGGATGAGGCCCGCAAGGTGGTGATCTTCGGCGCCTCCATCGACACGCCGATCGAGCGCCGCCTCTATGAGGTCTCCTACGCCCAACCCGGAAAGCCCAAGGCCCTGACCCCGGCCGGCGGCTGGTGGACGGCCAAGGTGGCGCCCAACGGCGCCTTTGCCGGCACCTACACCGATCCCAAGACCCCGCCCCAGACCGCGCTCTATGCGCCCGACGGCAAGCGCGTGCGCTGGATCGAGGAAAACCGGCTGGCCGAGGGCCATCCGTACTGGCCCTATGCCTCGACCCTGACCACGCCGGAATACGGAACGCTGAAGGCCGCCGACGGCGAGGCCCTGCACTACGCCCTGCTGAAGCCGGCCGATTTCGACCCGTCGAAAAAGTACCCCGCCATCGTCGCCGTCTATGGCGGCCCGCACGCCCAGAATGTCCGGAAGATCTGGCAGAGCCCGTCGGAACGCACCTATCTCGAAGCCGGCTACCTCGTCTTCCGGCTCGACAACCGTGGCACCGCCAACCGCTCGGCCAGGTTCGCGCGGGCCCTGGATCGCCGCATGGGCACCGTGGAGGTCGACGATCAGCTGGTCGGCGCCAACCATCTGAAAACCCTGCCCTATGTGGACGCCGAGAAGTTGGGCGTGGTCGGCTGGTCGTATGGCGGCTTCATGACCCTGATGATGCTGACCGCCGACGACAGCCCCTTCAAGGCCGGGGCCGGCGGCGCGCCGCCCACCGAGTGGGGCCTGTACGACACCGCCTATACCGAGCGCTACATGGGCAAGCCTGAGGAGAACAAGGACGGCTATGCGCAGTCCGATATCCTCACCCGTCTGGACAGGATGAAGCCCGGCAGCCTGCTGCTGCTGCACGGCATGGCCGATGACAATGTCATCTTCGAAAACAGCACCCGCCTGATCGCGGCCCTGCAGAAAAAGGCCATCCCCTTCGAAATGGCCCTCTATCCCGGCGAGCGCCACAGCGCGCCGGGCAGCAAGACAAAGGGCCTCAGCGTGCTCAAGACGCATCTGGAGTTCTTCGGCCGCAAGCTGAAGGGGCAGTAAGGCCTCTATCGGATCCGTTCGCGGCGCCGCGCCGCGAACGGAAGCTGCGTCAAAACGCCCGCCCGGACTGACTTTTTGTCACAGCCTCAAATCACCAGGCGCCGCCTATCCTGATCAGGACTGATCGAGGACGCCTGATGTTCAAGACCGATGACGCCGTCGAATGGCTGATCCACGCGCTCAAGGACGCCCTGGAGCACGGTAGCGCCTCTGAGTCCGATCTCGAGGACTGGTTGCTGGCGGCGATCTCGCTCGAGGAAATCTCGCTGGAAGACGAGCTGGCCACCCGCCAGGCCCGCTCCCTGGGCGCCTGGATGAGCGCGTCGGCCACGCTGCACTGAAACGGCTACACAACGCCAGTACACCGGACGGCCAGCGCCAGACATCTGGTAGCTCAGCGCGACGCCTAGGGGGGCCTCGAAGGTCTGCTGGTGGACCGGGCACAAATTCGTGCTTTCGACCCTAGTGAGACGTTCAGTTTGCCCGGAAAGACGGCCGACACCGGACGCCCCCTCCGTCACGATGCGTATTCGCATCGCGCCACCTCCCCCGTTTCACGGGGCAGGAGGGTGAAGCTGTTCTTCTCCTGCCCCGTAGCGAAGCGTACGGGGGAGGTGGCGCGGCGCCGATAGGCGACGTGACGGAGGGGGCGCTGCTGAGCCTGACGTCCGCTCACCACCCTGAACAGACCTTCGCCCGGTCCGGTCTCTGGCGCGGTGTCAAAGGTCCGGTCTCAGTCGCGAGCCCAATTCCTGCACCCGACCCATTGAGGACGTTGAGCAGCGCTGCTCTAAGAGCAGAGCACGAGGTGGCAAATGCGCGAAATTGTTCTCTCCCCCGAGTATTATGCCATTGGCGACCGTGACGGCTGGACCAGCGGAGAAGTCTTCCACATCGAGCGAAACAAGCACGGAGGTTCTGTTTCGACCCCCGTGGCACGCTATTTCGTATCAGTGGCTCCATTGCGGGCGGAGAATTTTCACCCCCATCAACGTGTGGATTGCTTTGTGCGAAAACATAGACGAGCTCCTCGTGGAGGCTGGCTCGCCAAGCGCTTGACAGATTTGCTTGTTGAAAATGGCGTTCTCGCTCAACCAATTTGGATTGGCTGGCATGAAGCGAAGGAAGTTGGGGGCGAAGCTTTGGGCGACGTTTTCGACTACGATTAGTGTCCGCTTCCCACCCTCATCAGAAGTTACCGACGTCCGCTTGAGGGCGTCCATCGGCATAGCGCTGAGTGACCAGATGTCTGGCGCTGACCGTTACGTCGGTTGGCGCCCTCTAGAGGCGGCGCGCGACCGGCCGGGCACGGGGATAAACCGCGCCCAATCCCCGTTCTTTCCGACACAAACCCCAGCCTGATCAACGGCTTGTAAAATAGTTGATCGCGCCCATCAGACGCGCCGAAACCGCCCGCATAATCAATCTCACCTGACAGCACGGGAAGGGCGCACGTACGGCGACCGTTGCGGCTGTCAGGGGTGGTCGAGCGGGAAGCGTCCGTCGGCTGTCGTCGAAGGCCCGGCAGGGTCTGGTGGAGCGGATCGGTCCTCGCGGGGGGCGGACGCATTGAAGCCAGACCGGGACCGCCGGGAACTCCCTTTGGCGACGCCCGTACGATACGCAACAGGCATGGGCTGAAATCGCCCATGCGGTCTGGACGGGGTCGCTATCCCCTCCACCCGTCGGGGGCCTAACGTCGGAAGCGGGTTAAAACCCCGCGCCCCGAGGGCTCACCGGATAACGGCTGCGCGGAGCGTCTGTCTTCGTCGAAACGGTATCAATCTACTCCCTCATCCGGGCGAGGCCCGGACGCTCCGCGACCCTTCCCACCCACTCGGCGGTTTCCTGCGCGAGGTCGCGAGCTTGCGCCCTGGCCTTGGCCACAGGGAGCCGATAGCGGCTGGCGAAGCCGGTCGGGGTGGTCTGAGGGCGCGTGACGGGCTAACACCCTTGTATGGCGCGCACAAAACTAAGCCCTGAGTTTGAAATCGAGGTCGCGGGGGACCCCTACATGTGGCGGCTTCATCGCCAGCCCGGCTGGTCCAGCGACGCCCCCGAGCGGCATGGCATGGCGATCGCCGTGCGCCACAAGGAAGGTCAGCGCGAAGCCGTGATCGAGTTTCCGCCCGGCCCACAGCCGCGCTATGGCGCGCCGCTGCTGAAGCCCTCGCAGGTCGCGCCGGAACTGGTGGCCAAGGCCATCGCCTCGGCCATCGTGGCGGGATGGGATCCGCTGTCGCGCGGCAAGACCGTGGCCATCATCGTGGATTCGACCGGCGGCTGAGGCCTGCCCTTGACTTCCGTAGCGAAAGAAAACGAACCTCGGGCAAAGCTCCAGGGAATCTTCGCGTGACCACCTATACCGACCTTATCGCCGGCATCACCACGACGGCCTCGGGCCATGCGGCGCATGTCACCGACGACTGGAAACAGGGCCGCACCACCTATGGCGGACTGTCGGCGGCCCTGTGCCTGGAAGCGGCCCTGCGGACCCTGCCCGAGGCCCCGCCCCTGCGCTCGGGCCAGTTCGCCTTCATCGGACCGGCGGCCGGAGAACTGGCCATCGAGACGACAGTGCTGCGCCAGGGCAAGTCGACCCTGTTCGTCGGCGTCGATCTGGTGGGCGAGCAGGGCCTGGCGACGCGGGCCATCCTGACCTTCGGCGCGGCGCGGGAGTCGCTGGTCTCGCACAGCGACCTGCCCTGCCCGACCGTGCCCACCCCCGAAGACTCCGAGCCCTTCTTCCCCAAGGGCGGCGGCCCCGGCTTTGGCGGACAGTTCGAGGTGCGGATCGCCGGCGGCGCGCGGCCGCTGTCGGGCCTGCCGCCGGAATATCTGCTGTGGATCCGCCACCGCGACCCGGCTGCGCGCTCCCTGGCGGCCCTCGTCGCCCTGGCCGACACCCCGCCGCCGCCGGCCATGACCCTGTTCCCGAAGTTTGGCCCGATCTCGACCATGACCTGGTCGCTCGACGTTGTGGACCTGCCGGCCGAAGACGACGACGGCTGGCGCCTGCTGCGCAGCACGGCCGAAACGATCGGCGACGGCTATTCCACGCAAGGCATGATGCTGTGGGACCAGGGAGGTCGGCCGCTGATCGCCGCGCGGCAGAACGTGGCCGTCTTCGTCTGACCACGAAGGATAGGCTTGGCGGCGACAGGGTTTTACCCTCATCCTCCGGCCCGTTCGGCCGCGCTGTGATGTCGGCCCGCGTGGGGATACTCGCATGACCAAGATCGCCTTCCTGGCCGGAGCGGCTGTCGCCGCCCTGCTGGCCACCAGCGCCGCCGCCCAAACCTCGGAAGAGGCGACCAGGGCTTACCTGGACCAGATCAAGGCCAAGAACGACATCCTCCACGCGGTGATCGCCGTGAACCCCGCCGCCCTCGCCGACGCCAGGGCCCGCGACGCCGAACGCAAGGCCGGCAAGGTTCGCTCCGCCATCCACGGCCTGCCGATCCTGCTGAAGGACAATATCGAATCCGCCGAACCGCTGGCCACCACCGCCGGCTCGCTGGCCCTGAAGGACAATGTCACCGGCCGCGACGCGCCGCTGGTCAAGGGTCTGCGGGATTCCGGAGCGGTGATCCTGGGCAAGGCCAACCTGTCGGAATGGGCCAATATCCGCTCGAACAACTCGATCAGCGGCTGGAGCGCGGTGGGCGGCACGGTGCGCAACCCCTATGTGCTGGACCGCAGCGCCTGCGGCTCGTCCAGCGGCTCGGGCGCGGCTGTCGCGGCCGGTCTGGCCTGGGCGGCCATCGGCACCGAGACCGACGGCTCGATCACCTGCCCCGCCGCGATCAACGGCCTGGTGGGACTCAAGCCCACGGTCGGCCTGGTGTCGCGCACCCACATCGTGCCGATCAGCCACAGCCAGGACACGGCCGGCCCGATGACCACGACGGTCGAGGACGCCGCCAGGATCCTGACCGCCATCGCCGGCTCTGATCCCGCCGACGTCGCGACCAAGGCCGCCGACAGCCACAAGACCGACTACGCCAAGGGCCTGTCGAAAGACGCCCTGAAGGGCGTCACCCTGGCCGTGGCGCGGTTCTACACCGGCTATTCGCCCAAGACCGACGCGGTCTTCGAGCAGGCCCTGGCCGATCTGAAGGCCCAGGGCGCGACCCTGGTCGAGGTCAAAGCGTTCGACGAGGGTCCGATCGGCGCGGCCGAGGGCGTGGTGCTCTACACCGAACTGAAGGTCGACCTGGCCGCCTATCTGGCCTCAACCGATCCGAAGAAGGTCCCCAGCCGCACGCTGGCCGACCTGATCGCCTTCAACAAGGCGACGCCCCACGAGTTCGAATGGTTCGGCCAGGAGAGCTTCGAGAAGGCCGAAAAGACCAAGGGCTACAGCGATCCCGACTACATCAAGGCCCTGGCGGATTCCAAGCGGCTGGCCGGTCCCGAGGGCATCGACAGGATCCTGAAGGAGACCGGCGCTGTCGCCATCGTGGCCCCGACCACCGGTCCGGCCTGGACCATCGATCCGCTGAACGGCGACAACTATGGCGGCTCGTCGACCACCCTGCCCGCCGTGGCCGGCTATCCGCACCTGACCGTGCCGATGGGCCAGGTCACCGGCCTGCCGGTGGGGCTGTCGTTCATCGGCCCGGCCTGGAGCGAGAAGCTGCTGCTGAACCTGGGCTACGCCTATGAGCAGGCCACGATGAAGCGCAAGGCCCCGACCTTCCTGAAGACGATCGCGCCGTAAGGCTTCAGACCCGGGGCCGGATCACGTCGATCGGCGGCGGCGGCGGGGTGACCCGGTCCGGCGACGGCGAATGAGGGGCTGGCGGTCCGGACGGCTTTTGCGGCTGCGCGCAGCCGCAAAGGGCCGCCGCCGTCAGGGCCAGGATCAGGCCTGACTTCAGCATCCCACCAGGCCCACGCCGGCGAAGTTGCGGTTGCCGCCGACGCCGACCCCGCCAAAGCGATCGCCAAGCGCCACGCCCAGACCCAGCGCGCCAGGAGGGCTGGCCACGGCCAGGCCCAGATTGCCGTTGGGCGTGAAGATGCCCAGGCCGGACTTGAAGCAATGATTGTCGCCGCGAGGATCCCAGACCTCGACCTGGCCATCGGCCCGGGTAAAGGCCCAGCGCTCGCCGCGCTCGTCGCGACCGCTCACCGAGATCTTGCCCTTGCCGTCGGGCGTGACGCCGTACGACTCGCGGGTGAAGCCGTCGACCGCACAGGATGAAACCAGACCGGGCCGGCTGAGATCGCCGTTCAGGGCCGCCGCCGAGCGGGTCTGGGCATTGTAGGCCGAGATCTCGGTATCGCCGCCGCGACCGCCGCCGACAAACACCTGGGTGCCGGTCGCGCTGTCATAGGTCATGATATCCGGAGCCTTCCCGGTCAGGGGTTCGCCGCAGGCGGCGGGTCGACCGCCGCCGGGTCCGCGACCGCTCTGGGCCTGGGCCTGGACCGCGCCCAGCGAGGCGGCGACGGTCAGGGCGACGGCGAAGACGTGGACGAACTTGCTCACTTGGGGGCTCCCCCTGATTGAGATCCGCCCGCCAGAGCGTCATCAGACAGCTGTGGCGGAGCCGAGGTCGCCGAGGCCGGCAGAACGGTCGGGGCGGGCCAGTACGAGTCGAAGTCGAGACGGGCCTGATCGCGCGGCGAGCGGAAGACCTCCGGCGCCTCGAACCAGGGACGGCAGGTCAGTTCGCCGTTGAAGTGGCCCTTGACCAGGGCCTCGCAGCCGCCGGGACGGGCAAAGACGCGGTTGTCGACCGACCGGACCTGACCGCCGGCGTCGGCATAGATGCCCGAGCGCATGACGCGGTGAATGCGGTTGTTGGAGGCGAAAACGATGCCGGAGGCGGCATAGATGCCGACGTCATTAGCCTCCAGGTCACCGCCGCGAATCTGCAGGTTGGCGTTCTCCAGCACCACCGCCCAGTCGCTTTCGCGAACCACGGGATTGAGCAGCGTGGTCTCATCGCCGCCGCCGACATATACGCCGCGCGAGAAACCGTCGACGTACAGGCCTTCGATCTTCACCAGTTGCTGGCGGTTCATGCCGGCGATCACGAAGCCGGCCGAGTTGCGGGTTCGCGACGAGCCGGTCCAGTCGCCAAGGCGGGTGATGCGGATATCCCGCATGCGGCTGTCGCCCGAGGTCTCGAAGGCCGAGCCGATAGCGGTGGCGGCGATCTCGACATTGGACGCCATGATCTCGCCCGTGGCCTTGACCACCGGCTGGCGGGTGCGGCCGATGAAGACGGTGTTCTGCAGCTCGATACGGCTGTCCTGCACGTCCATCGCCGAACCTTCGCCGCTATAGCGGATGGTCACGCCCTTCAGGGCCAGTTCGGTGGCGCGGCCGGTGATGCACGAGGCCTGGCCGGCGCGGACGGCCTCGATGCCCAGACCTTCCAGCACCACGTACTGCACGCCCGGTGCGATACGGATGCAGGGCTGGCCGGACGGGGCCACCAGGATCGGTGAATTGCGCGACGGCGTGTAGTCACGCACCAGGATGGTGACCGACTGGGTGATGTTCAGCGACTCGACGCAGGCCCGGCCCTGGGTCGAGGTCAGGGTCAGATAGTCGCCGTCATAGAGACGCGCCAGCGTGTCATTGACCTGGCCCGGATAGGCGTAATCGCAGTTGATCTCGCGCTGGACATAGCCGGGGCGACCGCCACTGGCGACCTCGCAGCGACCGCGAACGCGGTAGCTGCCGCGCGGGCACGGCTTGACCTTGGGGCGATAGCTGGTCTTGCAGCCCCGCGACAGGTTGGGCTCCAGCAGCAGCCCAAAACAGGGACGGATCTGCTGATCGACCTTGGCGTCCGGCGAGGCCAGCGCCACGGCGGGGGCCGCAGCGAAGCCGAGCGACAGCACGGCCACAAGGGCCAGGAAGCGGCTCAGGCGGCTCATCGATAGTCCCTTTCGATGTAGGGCCGACCACCGCGCTCGGCGGCAGGTCTGGGCGGACGCGAGACCTGGGCCAGCAACTGTTGCAAGCGCCAGACCGAAGGCTTGAAGCCGGCCAGGGCGCCATCCAGCTGATAGACCACGGCCCTGGCGCGATCCTGATCGGCCACGCCCTGCAGTCCCAGCGAGAAGAAGGTCGACATGGCGTACTTGGCCTCGGCCGAGCCCTGGCGTTCGGCTTCCTCGTACCAGTGATAGGCGCGGGCATAATCGCGGGGCACGCCCACGCCCTCGGAATACATCACGGCCAGGACGAGCTGGGCTTTGGATGATCCGTTGACGGCGGCGTACTGCACCGCCCGCACCTTCTCGATGGCGCTCAATCGGCCGGTGATCGGACGGCCGATCATCGCCTGGAAGGTCTGGGCGTCGCCTGACGCCAGCAGTTTCTCGTCGAGCACCGGTGACGGGATCACCCGCAGATAGGCCAGGGCCTCGCCGATATGGACGAAGGGCAGTTCGTGCAGGCGCGTCTGAGCCGCTTCCCTGGCTTCGCCCGACTGGTCGGACTCGTCGGAATGGGGCACGCCCGATTCCGGCGATTCGGGCGGGTAGAACTCGTAGGGCGGAATCCAGCGCTTGGCCTTGGTCTCGACGAAGGCGCCATACGAGGCCCGCTGCGGCGAGGACCGCTCGAAGTCCTTGAGCATGACATAGGCCGAGACGTCGCCCGTCTGCACGGCCAGGTAATTGTAGAGATAGGCGTCGACGTCGTTGCGGCGGAACAGGTCCAGCGCGGCCGGCGTACCGGCGCGCTTCTGGCTGCCATAGGCGTCGACGGCCTGAAGATTGTCGGACGGCTCGCCATACGGGCCGAAGAAGCCGTCATGGATGCGGGCCAGCACGCGATAGCCGTCGGCGCCCTGGCTGGAGAGCACGTAGATCACGCGGTTGCGGACCTTCTCGCGCTCTTCGGTCGACATGCGCGCCAGCAGCCGGTCCAGCGCGCCATAGGCGCTCTGGCGCTCGAAAGCACGGCAGTCGTCGAAGCGCGACAGGGCCCGGCCATCGCCCTTGCCGCGGCGCTCATAGGCCGCGATCGGCGCGTAGCCGCCAGCGTTGGACAGGGCCATGGCGTACCACACCGCCGCCTCAACCTGATCCTCGAGGTTCTTGTCGACCGAGCGCTGGCCTTCGTAGCGGCGGGCCAGCTCCAGTTGGGCGAAGAAGTCGCCGCGGAAGCCACCCTGGCGAAGCGCCCGAATCTCTTGCTGCTGCTGATTGAACTGCCCGGAGACGCCCTGGGCGGCCTGCGGACGCGGACACGCGCTGGCCTTTCTCTGGAGCCAGAGGTTGGGGCCTACGTCGCAGCCCACCAGGGGAATCACTACGGCGGCGACCAGCGCCCCGATCGGAACGCGGCGCAGCAGGGCGCCTCGCCGGGAAACCGCCCCAAACAGGGTCATTCGGAGCGCGGAATAGCGCGAAACAGCATCGCTGGCTTCGTGCATCACTCCCCCTCCAGCACGCCGTTAACCATAACCATCAAGGACTCATGTGCCCGGTGTCGCAGGCTGTCAAGGTGAAGCAACAGCGTTCGCCTAGCGGCGTGTTGACACGTCCGCGCAAGGACTCGCGCCTCAGGGGAATTCAGTAAACACGGGCGAGATTCGACGCGGGGCGAGATTGCGAAACCATGACGGACGCAACCGCGAAGCGAATTTGATCATGCCCAGAATCAGGCTGGCCGCGCCCGGTTTTCGAGCGCGGCCAGACCCGGATCAGACCTGACTAGGACTAGCGCCCGGTCGGCATGTCCTTGAAGGCCACGTCTTTGTCGACGCGCACATCGCCCGGCAGGCCCAGAACCCGCTCCGCGATAATGTTCTTGAGGATCTCGTCGGTGCCGCCGGCGATCCGCAGGCCGGGGGCCCACATCAGGCTCTGCTGGAACGCCGCCTCGGCCGGGGCCTGATCCGGGTCAATCAGGATGCCGTACTGATCTTCCATCTCGACGGCGGTATTGGCCAGGTCCTGCATCTGGTTGGCGGCGATGATCTTGCCGATCGAGCTTTCCGGTCCCGGCGTCTGGCCGCGCGACAGGGCGGTCATGGTGCGGAAGCGGGTGAACTTCAGACCTTCCGACTGCACGTACCAGTCGGCCAGCTTTTCGCGGAAGGCGTTGTCCTTGATCGCCGGGCCGGTGGCGCCGGTCAGTTCCCGCGCCAGCGCCATGATCTCGCGATAGTTGGGACCCGACGAGCCGCCGACGGCCAGACGCTCGTTCATCAGGGTGACCAGGGCCACCTTCCAGCCCTCGCCGACCTCGCCCAGACGCTGGCTGTCCTTGACCCGCAGGTCGGTGAAATAGACCTCGTTGAACTCGCGCCCGCCCGACATCTGGTGGATCGGCCGGCATTCGACGGCGGCGTCCTTCATGTCGATCCAGAACATCGTCAGGCCCTTGTGCTTAGGCACGTCGGGATCGGTCCGGGTCAGCAGGATGCCGTAGTCGCAATAGTGGGCGCCGGTGGTCCAGACCTTCTGGCCGTTGATGACCCACTCGTCGCCGTCCTTGATGGCGCGGGTCCGCAGGGCGGCGACGTCGGAGCCGCCGGCCGGTTCGGAGAACAGCTGGCACCAGATCTCCTCGCCCTTCACGGCGGGGCTGACGAAGCGCTGCTTGGTCTCGGTGTTTGAGAACGCCATCACCGTGGGCACGCACATGCCTAGGCCGATGGTGAAATAGCCGTAGCTGAGGCCAGCCTTGGTTTCTTCCTGGCCAAAGATCACCGACTGGATCGGCGTACCGCCGCCCCCGCCGATGGCGGCCGGCCAGGTGATGCAGGCATAGCCGCCGGAAGCCTTGCGGGCCTGCCAGGCCTTGGCGGCGACCATGTGCTGGTCGGTGTTGGGTTTCAGCTCGCCAAACTGCGCGCGGTGCGCGGCGGCGTTCTCAACCAGCCAGGCGCGGGCCTTTTCGCGATAGGCGGCTTCTTCGGGTGAATCGTTGAAATCCATGATCGTCTTTCCCTTACGCCGCGTTCTTTTGTTCGAGCTGGCTGACCAGCCGCTCTTTCCAGACCCGCGGCGCACCGGCCACGAGGCTGAGCTGGCGCGAGCGCCGATAATAGAGGTGGCAGTCGACATCCCAGGTGAAGCCCATGCCGCCGTGCACCTGGATGCTTTCCTTGCTGGCGAACCAATAGGCGTCAGACGCCGCGATGCGGGCCGCAGAGGCCGCGATCGGCAGCTCTGGCGCATCGACGGTCAGCGCCCAGGCCCCGTAATAGGCGTTGGAGCGGGCGACCTCGTTCTTGACATACATGTCGGCCAGCTTGTGCTTGATCGCCTGGTAGCCGGCGATGACGCGGCCAAAAGCGTATCGGCCCAGCGCATACTCCTTGGCCATCTCCAGGCACCGGTCAGCGCCGCCCAGCTGTTCGAAAGCCAGCAGCACGGCGGCGCGATCCATGATCGCCTGCACCAGTTCGAAACCAGCGCCCGCCTCGCCCAAACGCTCAGCCGTCACACCGTCAAAGGTCAGCTTGGCCACGCCGCGCGTCGGGTCGAGGCTCTTGAGGGTTTCGCGCACGACGCCCTTGGCCTTGAGATCGACCAGGAACAGGCCAGGCTTGCCGCCCTCGCTGGCCAGGACCAGAGCCATGTCGGCCACGTCGCCGTCGGTGACCGGGATCTTCACGCCCGTCAGCTTGCCGCCCTCGACCCGGCAGGCCAGGTTCGAAGCATTGACCACGCCCGGACCTTCCGAGGTCGCCAGGCAACCGATCAGCTCGCCGGCGGCGATGCGCGGCAGGACGGCGGCCTTCTGGGCGTCGCTACCGGCCAGCATCACGCCCTCGGCCAGGAAATAGACCGTCGAGGCGAACGGGATCGGCGCGACAGCGCGGCCCAGTTCCTCGGCGATGGCGCATAGCTCGACCCGGCCAAGGCCCAGGCCATTGAACTCTTCAGGGATGCAGGCGCCCAGCCAGCCCTGCTCGGCGACAGCGGTCCACAGGTCCTGGTCGAACGAGCGGCTGGCGTCATCCAGAACGCCGCGCACGACAGCGGGGCCACAGCGCCCGTCGAGGAACTTGCGCGCCTCGTCCTTCAGGAACTTCTGGTCGTCGGAAAAGTCGAAATCCACCGGTCGCCTCCCAGGAGCCGGCCCTGTGGGCAGGCTCGTTGTTATCACTGTGTGCGTGACCGTCGCCGAAACCGGCATCCACTTTCGGCTGTCACGCCCACGACGGAACTCTACGATTGGCCCGTCTCTGGAAACACCCTGACTGACCTTTCACCGCAGGGAAAGATTGACCCGGCGTCAAGGATTTCAGGTTCTTATGACGATCGTCCAGTTCACGTCGCGTCCAAGGGGCCATGGCCAAGACCGTCTATCAGCGCAACCAGAAGGTTTGGGTCGACAGCGTCGGCGCCTGGGCGACGATCGAGCGCATCGTACCGATCTGGGCCAAGGGCTTCGACGAGCCCGTGCGGGTCACCTATGACGTCGGTCTGGGCCGCGAATTTCACGCCCATGAGCTCAAGCCCGAGGAAAAGATCGACGCCGAGGGCGCCGGCATCGTCGCCCATTGGCGGGTGCTGCGGGCCCGCAACAAGTGGCAGCAGGAAAGTGACTGCCCCCACCACCCCTATCCCGGCACCTATCCGGTGGTGGTCACCGATCCCAACGACTGGGGCGGGTGGCGGACGCCGGGCGCGGAGTATGACCGCGATCCGCGCAAGATCGAATATCAGGCGCGGCTGATCGCCAGCGCCCCGCGCCTGCACGCCATCGCCCGTCAGATCCTGGAACTGGTCGCCGACCATCCCGAGGATGCGCCGCCCGCCCTGGCCGCTCTGGCCCACCAGGCGTCAGCCATCGAGCGTTATCTGCACGAGGTTCCGGCCGCCGCAGAGGCCGTGAGCAATATCGAAAACTAGGCCGGCCAGTCCCGGCCGGAGCCGGGACGCCGCAGTCGATCGTGGGCTGTGAATTCGATAGCCGGACGCACGACGCCCAGATCGATCTCGCCGCCGCCTGGCAAAAGACGTAGGCAGCGCCGCCCGATCCAGATCAGCACGTCCATGCCTTCGGCCGCACCTTCCCTGGCCCAGCCGCGCAGCACGGCCTCGAACGGCGCGCGCCGCCAGGCGTTGGGCTGGGCCGGGTCGAGCTCGACATTGACGACCCGCCCGCCCTCGCCCGCATGCAGCACGAACCCGCTGCGGTCTGGTCGCCAGTCATCGCCCAGACGTGTGTCCAACAGCCAGTCACAGGCAAACTCACCGCAGCCGGCCGGCCGGACTTGATAGACCTCACAGCCCTTGCCGCGACGGTAGTAGCGGCAC
Source organism: Caulobacter sp. GSs2 (assembly GCF_058680895.1). The sequence goes on from NZ_CM178725.1 coordinate 1,042,845, forward strand.
CAGACGTGCGGCGCCTTGTCGAGCTCGCGCACGCCGATCAGCTTGCAGCATTGGCCGCACGCGCCGCATTCCCGCTCAGCCATGCTCATCCCCGCCCGCGACTGCACCCCTCGCAGGGTTTAGTCGTCGAGCGGAGACATGCAAGGCGACAGATCAGAAGCGGTAACCGACCCCGACCGAAGCCACGATCGGGTCCAGCTTGACCTTGGACTTCAAGGCGCCGCCATTGATCGAGGCGTCGGTCTCGAACCACACCTTCTTGACGTCGATGTTCAGGTTGTAGCGCGCGTTCAGCGGCACGTCAGCGCCGACCTGCAGGGCATAGCCGAAGCCGTCGTCCAGCTTCACCTTGAAGCCGTTCTTGTCCTTGCTGCTGTAGAACAGCATGTAGTTCAGGCCCGCGCCGACATAGGGGCTGAACTTCGCCGCCGGGAACGGGTGGTATTGCAGCGAGACGACGGGCGGCAGGACCCAGGTCTTGTGAACCTCGACATTGGTGGCGCCGCCAACCGCCTTGACGGTGTGCTGGGTCGTGCCAGCGATCACTTCGACGGCGAGCTTGTCGCTCAGGAAATAGGACAGGCCGATGGTCGGCTTGATGTCGTCATTGACCTCTGCCTTCAGGCCCGTGGCGGCGCCCGCAGCGGTGAAGATCGAGTTGCCGGCGTCGGGCGCCACATCGGTGACGCGGACGTTCAGAACCAGATCACCCTTGGCCTTCGGCTTGACGGCCTCTTGAGCCTGAGCGGCGGAAACGGCCAGGAGGCTGGCGACGCAGGTCAGGGCCAGGCGGGTCGCGATAGTCATCTTTATCCCCTTATTTCGAACCGGGCGCTGCATTGGGGGCGCCCGAAAAGGGGATTGCGCCCAGTTGAGCGCGCATTCTTTGATTAGGAACAAGTCCGTACGGAAAATGTGGCCTTTCGCCCAGGCCTAATTACTTAAGGGCTCTCGCGCCGGCTGCCCTGGACCTCTAGATTGCCCGCATGCGCACAGAAACGCCCCAGGCCATCCGGCTCGCCGACTACCGCCCCTTTCCGTTCGAGATCGAAGAGACCGAGCTTGTCTTCAAGCTTGAGCCCTCGTCCACGCGGGTCCTGGCCACGCTGAAAATCAGGCGCACGGGCGATGCGGGTGAGCCGCTGGTGCTCAACGGTGAGCGGCTGAAACTGATCTCGGCGGCGATCGACGGGCGCGACCTGAGCGCGTCGGACTACGGGCTGGACGCCGAGTTCCTGACCCTGGCCGATGTGCCCGACACCTTTGTGCTGACGACCGAGGTCGAGATCGATCCGGCCGCCAACAAGGCGCTGATGGGTCTCTATATGTCAGGTGGTCGTTTCTGCACCCAGTGCGAAGCCGAAGGCTTCCGCACCATCACCTACTTCCCCGATCGCCCGGACGTGCTCTCCCGCTACACCGTGCGGATCGAGGCCGATGAGGCGTTCGGCTACCTGCTGAGCAACGGCAATCTGTGGGAAGGCGGCGAACTGGATGACGGCCGCCACTACGCCGTCTGGAACGACCCCTTCCCCAAGCCCGCCTATCTGTTCGCCCTGGTGGCCGGCGAGCTGGACGTGCTGGAGGACAGCTTCGTCACCATGAGCGGTCGGACCATCGCCCTGCGAGTCTATGTTGATCCGGGCCAGGCGCCGCGCGGCGCCTATGCGATGGACAGCCTCAAGCGCTCGATGAAGTGGGACGAGGACGCGTTCGGCCGTGAATACGACCTGGACCTGTTCATGATCGTCGCCGTGCGCGACTTCAATTTCGGGGCGATGGAGAACAAGGGGCTGAACATCTTCAACAGCTCCCTGCTGCTGGCCGATCCCGAAACCGCCACCGACGCCGACTACGAGCGCATCGAGGCGGTCGTGGCCCACGAGTATTTCCACAACTGGACCGGCAACCGCATCACCTGCCGCGACTGGTTCCAGCTGTGCCTGAAGGAGGGCTTCACGGTCTTCCGTGACCAGAGCTTCAGCGCCGATCAGCGCGGCGCGGCGGTGCAGCGGATCAAGGACGTCAAGGCCCTGCGCGCCCGCCAGTTCGCCGAGGACGCCGGCCCCCTGGCCCACCCGGTGCGGCCGTCCAGCTATATGAAGATCGACAACTTCTACACCGCGACGATCTATGAGAAGGGCGCGGAGATCATCCGCATGCTCAAGACCCTGCTGGGCGCCGAGGCGTTCCGGAAGGGCTCCGACCTCTATTTCGAGCGCCACGACGGTCAGGCCACGACAGTCGAGGCCTTCATCGCCTGCTTCGCCGACGCCGCGAGCCGCGACCTGACCGATTTCTTCGCCTGGTATGAACAGGCCGGCACGCCAGCAGTGTCGCTGGTCAGCGAGTACCACGAGGACTTCAAGGCGCTGGAGATCACACTGACCCAGTTCACCGCCCCGACGCCCGGCCAGTCGATCAAGAGGCCCCTGCCGATCCCGGTGACCATCGGCCTGCTCGATTCTGACGGCGCGCCGCTGCGCGAGAGCGAGGTCGTGGTGCTGGATGGCGCGACAAAGACCGTCCGCTGGGAAGGTGTCGCCTCCCCGCCCGTGATCTCGGCCCTGCGCGGCTTCTCGGCCCCGGTGAACCTGACCACCGACGCGCGGTCGGTCGATCGCTATGGGCTGTTCGCCGCCGACCCAGATCTCTTCAACCGCTGGGAAGCCGGCCAGACCCTGGCCCGCGACCTGATCCTGGCCCGCGCCGGCGGCGCGCCCGATGAGGTCGGCGAAGAGCGCTATGCCGACGCTCTGGGCCGCGCCCTGCTGGACGAGCATTCAGAGCCGGCCTTCAAGGCGCTGCTGCTGGCCCTGCCCAGCGAGCCGGACCTGTCGCTGGCCATGGAACCGGCCGATCCGGCGGCCATCCACACGGCGCGAAGCGCCCTGCGCACCCGCATCGCCGTGCATCTGGGCGACCTGCTGCGCCGCCTGCATGGCGATCTGCAGACGGCCGGCGAGTTCTCGGCTGACGCCCAGTCCGCCGGCAAGCGGGCCCTGCGTAATGGCTGCGCCGACCTGCTGGCGGCCGATCCACATGCTGTGAACGTCGAGCGCATTGTCGGCCACTTCGAGGCGGCCGCCAACATGACCGACGCCATGGGCGCGCTGTCGGCCCTGGTCCAGATCGGCGGCGAAGCCCGCGACAGAGCGCTGGCCGCCTTCCACGCCAAATGGAAAGACGAACCGCTGGTGCTGGACAAGTGGTTCGCCGTCCAGGCCCGCGATCCGTCGCCCGACGTGCTGGAACGCATCGTCGCCCTGACGAAGCACGCCGATTTCGACGCGACCAACCCCAACCGCTTCCGGGCGCTGGTCTCGACCTTCGCCAACTTCAACCCATCGCGGTTCCACGATCCCAGCGGCGCCGGCTATCGCTTCCTGGCCGAAAAGATCCTGGCCGTGGACGCCTACAACCCGATGACTGCGGCGCGACTGGTCGAGCCCCTGGGTAGCTGGCGGCGCTATCCGGAAGCCCTGGGCGCACAGATGCGCGAGGCCCTCAAGGGCGTCGCCGCCCATCCCGGCCTGTCCAAGAACGTGCTGGAACTGGCTGCCAAGGCGCTCGACTGACAAAGCCACGCCCGGTCGCAGACAGATCAATTGCGACCATTAGGCCCATACCCCGCCAAATCGGCCGTTCGGCCGTGACGGGGACCTTTGGCGTGCGGTAGATTCAGCCGATGTGGCGAAGTGACTCGCCAGACTGTTGTTCGGGAGCCTTGGGCGTTTGAGAATTGGGGATGCGAGACCCGGAAGACTGGCGGGAGCCGGACTTTCCGCGGCGGGCGTCGTGCGGTCAATCACCGCGCGTTCGCCGTCGCAGGTCTATGTCCGCGTCGCCATCCTGGCCGCCCTGCTCCTGCTGGCTGTTTACACCGCTTTCGGCGTCAAGCGCCTGCAGGACGAGGCCGCCATGGCGCCCGGCGGCGCCAGCCTCGCCATAGAAGCCAGCCTGGTGGCCAGCCGCATTGAAGCCAATCTGGCCGCCCAGCGCGCCGGTCTTTCGGCGGCCTCAGACATCCTCCAGCGCGACCCCGCCGACACCATGGACGCCGCCGAGATCGCCCTGCGCGCCAGCGGCGGCGAAGCGATGGCCGTGGCGGTCGCCGGGCCATCGGGCGTCCAGGCCGTGGCCGGTCGCGACGAGGGCGCGGACTGGAAAGCCGCCGCCCGCGCAGCGGCCGCGTCGGGGCGCTCGACCTGGATCGGCGCCGCGGGCGATACCGGCCGCCTGTATGTCGCCGCAGTCGCCCCGGCGTCGACCGGCCGCAACTTCATCATCGCCAGTGGCGATCCCAGCCGACTGCTCGTCGACCCCGGCCAGGGCGGCGCCCGCGCCATCGCCCTGCCCGACGGCAGCCTGGTCGCGACCCAGGGCCGGATCGTTCAGGGCATGCAGACTTTCCGCGACGCCTTCGCGCTGTCGATGGAAGACGTCGGCGGCCAGAGCGCCGCCCTGCGCGGCCAGGCCGCCAATGGCGCCCTGCTGGACGTGGCCGTGCAGCCCCTGGCCGAGGGCGCCCTGCTGGCAGTGGCCGGCGCACGGTCGCGCAATGTCGCCAACCTGGACCGCCAGGTCATGGAAGGCGCCTTCAATCTGCTGGCGCCCCTTGGCGTCGGCATCGCCCTGGCCCTGCTGCTGATGATACAGAGCCGCAAGGCCGAGATCGCACACCGCGAATTCGTCGACAGCGAGCAACGCTTCCGCCTCGCAGTCGAGGCCGCGCGCTGCGGCATCTGGGAATGGGACCTGCGCGCCGACCAGGTGTTCCTGTCCGATGTCACCGGCGCGATGTTTGGCTGGGGCGGCGGCGGCATCGTCTCGGGTCAGGATCTGCTGGACCGCATCTCGATCGATCACCGCGAGCGCGTCCGTCAGGCCCTGGCCAATGCCGCGATGTATGGCGCCTTCGACGTCTCGTTCCGGGTGCCCGCCACCCAGCAGGGCGGCCGCTCGATCTGGGTCGACGCCCGCGGCCAGGGCTTCGGCAAGCCGGGTCAGGACGGCTATGTGCGCATAATCGGCGTGGCTCTGGACGTCACCGAAGAGCGCCTGGCCCAGGCCCGCGCCCAGGCCGCCGAGAACCGCCTGCGCGACGCCATCGAGAGCGTCTCTGAGGCCTTTGTGCTGTGGGACCGCCAGGGCCGGCTGCTGATGTGCAACCGCAACTACCGCAGCGTCTTCTCGCTGGAGCCCAAGCTGCTCAAGCCCGGCGCGGCCCGCGCCGAGGTCAACCGCTTCGCGGCCCTGGCCATCAAACAGGACTACCCGGCGCCCGACGGCGCCAAGGGCGTGCGCGAGGCCGAAATGATGGACGGTCGCTGGATCCAGATCAGCGAGCGCCGCACGGCCGAAGGCGGCCTTGTGATGACCGCCGCCGACATCACCGCCATCAAGAACCAGGAAGAAGCCCGCCGCCTCAACGAGGAACAGCTGCAAAGCGCCGTCAACGGCCTGGAGCGCAGTCAGGAACAACTGGCCGAACTGGCCCGCAAGTACGAGATGGAGAAGGTCAAGGCCGAGGGCGCCAACAAGGCCAAGAGCGAGTTCCTGGCCAACATGTCCCACGAGCTGCGCACCCCGCTGAACGCCATCAACGGCTTCTCCGAGATCATGATGAACGAGATGTTCGGTCAGCTCGGCGACCAGCGCTACAAGGGCTACAGCCAGGACATCCACAATTCCGGCCAGCACCTGCTGGCCCTGATCAACGACATTCTCGACATGTCGAAGATCGAAGCAGGCAAGATGAACCTGAAGTTCGAGCCGCTGAACCTGGAAGACGTGGCCGAGGACGCCGTGCGTCTGGTGCGCAATCGCGCCGAGGCCGCCGGCCTGAAGCTGTTGATCGACTTCCCGCAGTTGCCCGAGATCGAGGCCGACTATCGGGCGGTCAAGCAGGTGCTGCTGAACCTGCTGTCCAACGCCATCAAGTTCACGCCCCGCGCCGGCAGCATCACGATCCGCGCCGAGGTGCGCCGCGATCCCCTGGGCGAGCGCGTGCGGGTCTCGGTGCAGGACACCGGCATCGGCATCGCCAAGGAAGACCTGGCGCGCCTGGCCCGTCCGTTCGAACAGGTCGAGAGCCAGCTCTCCAAGACCACCCAGGGCACCGGCCTGGGCCTGGCCCTGACCAAGTCGCTGATCGAGATGCATGACGGGGCGCTGGAAATGGCCAGCACGCCGGGCGAAGGCACGACGGTCAGCTTCACCCTGCCGATCCGCCAGAGCGAGATCCATTCCGGCCGCGACTTCGCCGCCGCCTGATCACGACCGGGCCGGGTCCAATTATGACTTTATTTTCATAGACTTAATTCCGCGTCATGAAGCAGACGTAACGGGTATCTGCGTTCTGTCGGATCTAAACCCTCACTCAGAAAACGCGCCTGGCGCACATCGAGGGAGTTACCCAATGTCCAAGTTCATCAACCGTCTGGCCGCTGTGGCCGCCCTGGCTCTGGCCGCTACGCCGATCATCGGCCTGACCGCCGCTCACGCCGCCGAACCTGTTCAACCCGCCCGGATCCAGGTCGGCGACCTGGAGCTGTCGCGTCCTTCCGACGCCGCCCAGTTCATGCAGCGCGCCGAGCAGGCCGCCGACGAAGTCTGCGCCGCACGCACCGCCAAGGAAAAGCTGCGCGGCCTGTCGGTTCGCGCCTGCTATCAGGACTTCAGCGCCGATCTGCGGAGCGAACTGAGCCGCACCCAGCTGTCCGATCTGCGCGCCGCGCGCCGCGCTCAGCCGGCGACCTTCGCTACGCGCTCGATCGGCCTGTTCTAGGCCAGCACTCTAGCCTCGACGCATCCACGCCGCGACGGCCCAGGCATGGGCGTCGTGGCGCAAGGCGACCACGGCGTCGCGAGGATCCAGCCAGGCCAGTTCATGATCGTCCTCGACCTTGAGCCCGGCCTTCAGTTCGATCATGCGCGCCGTGTGGACGCCCCCAAAATTCCGCACCGGCTGGCCGTCGGACTTCAGGAAGACCTGCGAGACCGTGACGACCAGGTCATCGACCTCGACCACCAGGCCGGTCTCTTCGCCAAACTCCCGGACCACGGCCTGGGGTTCGGTTTCACCCGGATCGACCGCGCCCCCCGGCAGATCGAAATAGGGCGGTTTGCCGGGCTTGGTCACCCGCACGACCGCGATCTCGCCGAGGGTGTTCTCGACGATGCCGAAGGCCGCGGGGCGGTCCAGATAGCTTAGCCCCGGCGCCGGCTGGCCGAACGCGAGCAAGGGGTCAGTCCTTGCCGTAGAGATCAGGCCACGGATCGGCCTTGCCACTCTCGACGTCCGCCACGCTGATCTCCGGCCGATAACCGATCTTGCCGTTGGCGCTTTCCCGCCAGGCTTCCGTCACCAGATCACGCAGCGCGGTCGCGCCGGCCGCCAGGCGAGCCTGGGTGAAGGCCTTGCCGCGCGGATCAGTGTCGACCAGAGCGCCGGCCTTCTCCAGGGCATAAAGCGGCTCTGTCTCTTTCCACGTCGTGGTCAGATAGCCGACGACCCGGGTCTCGATCGAGCAGGCGCAGTCCTTGTAGGCCGGCATCAGGGCCTTGACCTGGGCCTGGTCGCCGACAGCCTTGGCCAGAGGACCTTCGAAGTTGAAATGGGTCGAGCGCGACTGGGTGTAGCCGTTGGGGTTGGGATAATCGCCCCAGCCATTGTAGTGCACCGACAGGTGCATCGGCTGGCTGGCGTCGCCCACATAGTGCGCCCAGACGCCCAGGTCGCGGATCAGCAGGTCCTCGCGGCGCTTTAGATCGGCGGCGTACCAGGCCTTCTTCATCGGATCCGTCGCCGACTTTTCGGCGGCCACCAGAATGCGCCAGTAGGTGAAGTCCTTCACCAGTTGCTGGTAACCGTCGATGATCGCGTAAGGCAGGTAGCCGGCCTTCCAGCTGTCGACGCCGGCGGTGCGCAGGGCCGTTTCGTAGTCGGCGCGGGTTCCCGGCATCGCCTCGACCGTGAACATCGGACCGCCGTACATCCGCCCCTGGTCGTCGACGTCCAGGAAGTGGGCGGCGTCGCGGTCATGGTCGTGAATCTTGCCAGAGCCCTTCGAGCGGTCCGGTTCGCGGGCATATTCGCCGATCGCCGCCACAGCCGTCGGAGTGCGCAGGAAGGCCGGCACGTCTGACGGCAGGCCCTGAACGGCCAGCACGCCGACCAGACGGTGGCCCGACGAGCCCCAGGCCAGAGCGGAATTGGCGGGCGCGGCGAGCGCCGCCCCGATAGCGAGAACCCTGAGGCTGGACGACAGGCGCGACATGGAAGCTCCGCGAAACGAGTTAAAGGCCCAGGGCAGCCTCGACCCGGCTGATCCAGGCCTGGACGGCGGGATACAGCGACAGATCGAACCCGCCTTCGTGGGCGACCCGGGTGTAGGCCACCAGCGCGATATCCGCCAGAGTGAGCTGTTCGCCCACGAGGTAAGGCGTCTGTTTCAGCTGGGTTTCCAGGCGACACAGGGCGCTGTTCCCGCGCTCGAGCAGCTTGGCGTCCAGTTCGCTGACCGGCTTGCCCAGATAGGAGACCTGGAACCGCGCGACGGCGACATAAGGCTCGTGGCTGTACTGCTCCCAGAATAGCCACTCGTACATCTTGGCGCGATCAAAGGCGTCAGACGGGATCAGCGCCGAACCCTCGGCCAGGTGCAGCATGATGGCGTTCGACTGGGCCAGGGCCCGGCCGTCGTCGAGGATCACCGCCGGAACCTGTCCCGCCGGGTTCAGGGCCAGGAATTCCGGCGTCCGCGACTGCGACTGCAGGATGTCGACTTCGATCCACGCGAACGGCAGGGCCAGTCGCTCGGCGGTCCACTTCACCTTCAGGCAATTGCCCGATTTCGTGTCACCGTAGATGCGAAGGGTCATGAGTTCTCCTCCCGAGGGTTGTCACGCGGCCGTGATCGGACTATCCAGAGCCCCGCCCGACAGATACGCCGATAAGAGGATTCCCTCGATGCGTCGCACGCTCGCCGGAATTTTGGCCGTTATGGCCATGTCCACCGCTCTTCCCGCTTTCGCCGCCGGCTCGGACTCCGAGTCCGGGCCTGATCCACTTGGCGACCTGATCACGGGCGCCTTGACGGGCACCATTCCGGGCACGCTCGAATACAAGATGCGGGCGACACTGTATCACGCCGGCGCCAAGGGCATCCGCGGTCTGGACTCGCTGGGCTGCAAGGTCGTGGCGATGCGCACCGTCGCCGTCGACAAGACCGTCATCCCGCGCCGCACCGTGCTGTTCATCAAGGAAACCGTCGGCCTGCCCATGCCCGATGGCGGCACGCACGACGGCTACTGGTACGCCTCCGACGTCGGCGGCGCGATCAAGGGCCTGAAGCTGGACCTGTTCAGCGGCTCGGGCCGCGCATCAATGAACCCGCTGATGGGCCTGAACCTGAGCCACCTGTCGGTCAGCAAGGTCGGCGAGTTCAAGGGCTGCCCGCCGGAATAGGCCGGGCTTTACGGCGCAAGCCAGCGCCGCTTTTCCATCCCGATCCGTTGACGGCCGCTCTAGGCCGCCTGCATCTGCTGCTTGACGCGCTCGGCCAGGGTCTTGATGTCGATCGGCTTGGGCAGGAAGGTCACGCCCGTCTCGCCTTCCAGCAGGTCGCTGAACTCGGCCTCAGCATAGCCGCTGATGAACATCACCGGCGCATTGCCCAGATAGCCACGCGCCTTTTTCAGCAAGGTGGGGCCATCGATGCCGGGCATGATCACGTCGCTGATCAACAGGTCGATGGTGCCCGCATGGGCCTCGGCGATCAGCAGGGCTTCCTCGCCGTCACAGGCCTCCAGCACTTCGTAGCCGCGCGCGCGCAGCAGACGGGCGGCTACGCCGCGCACGGCGTCCTCGTCCTCGACGAACAGGATGCGGCCGGCGCCCGACAGGTCACGCGGCGGACGGGCCTTGACCGGCTGGGCGGCGACGGCGGCGGCCTCGGCGATGGCGGCGGCCGTCGGCACGTGGACCGGCAGGAAGATGCGGAAGGCCGCGCCCTCGTCCGGGCGGCTATGGACGTGGATCCAGCCGTCGCTCTGCTTGACTATGCCATAGACGGTGGCCAGGCCCAGACCCGTGCCCTCGCCCACCGGCTTGGTGGTGAAGAACGGGTCGAAGATCTTGCCCATGACATCGGGCGGGATGCCGGGACCGTCGTCGCTGACCTCGATGAAGGCGGTGTCGCCGTCGGCGCCGGGGAAGCCCAGAGCCACGGCCTCTTCCTGGGTCAGGCGGGCGGTGCGGATGCGCACGATGCCGCCGCCCTTGGCGGCGCGCACGGCGTCGCGGGCGTTGACGGCCAGGTTCATGACCGCCGTTTCCAGCTGGCTCTTGTCGGCGCGAACCTGCGGCAGGTCGCGGCCATAGTCGGTGATCAACTTGACGTCTTCGCGCAGCAGGCGGCGCAGCAGGACCTCGAATTCCGAGATCAGCTCGCCCAGATCCAGCACTTCGCGCTGCACGGTCTGCTTGCGCGAGAAGGCCAGCAGCTTGCGCACCAGATCGGCGGCGCGCACGCCCGTCTGACGGATCTCGTTGAGACCTTCATACGAGGGATCGCCCACCGGGTGGCGATGCAGCAGCTCGTCCAGGCGCAGCTGGATGGCGGTCAGCAGGTTGTTGAAGTCGTGGGCGACGCCGCCGGCCAGCTGGCCGATGGCCTGCATCTTCTGGGCCTGGGCCAGTTGAAGCTCGATCTGCTTCTGCTCGGACACGTCGATCATGTAGGCGACCAGACGCCCCTCGGCCCGATAGAGGTAGAGGTGGGCGATGCGGGTCGGGTCGCGCGACAGGCGCACCTCGAACGGCCCGGCCTTGCCCCCGGCCATGCGGGTCTCGGCCTCGGTGCGGGTGACCGGTTCGATCAGTTCGCCAAACAGTACCCCGGCCTTGGCGCCGGGGCCGGCCATGGCGGTCAGCGCCGGATTGGCCTCGAGAATGCGGGAATTGAAGGGATCCAGCCCCTCCAGCAGGGCGGCGCCGAACGGCGAGGCGCCGGAAAAGGCGTCCAGCGAACCGGGCGGCGGGGCCATGGCCGGGGCCAGGGACACGGGCGGCGCCTCGGCGGCGATGGTCTGGATGACGGCGGGCGGCGCCAAGCGGACCAGCAGACGGCCGCCGGCCAGGCGGGACACGGTGGCGACGCGGTCGGCGCCGTCGACGCGCAGAAGGCCCTCGGCCATCTCGCCCTTGCGGGCCCGGACCAGGGCCGCGAACAGGCCCGAGCCCGCCACGCCCTTGGGAAGTCGGCGCGCATCGCCCATGATCAGCCGCCACGCGACATTGGCCGCCAGCAGACGCCCGTCGGCGGCGACCAGGGCGGTGGGTTCGTTCAAGGCGTCGATGAAGCCTTCGGCGGCGTCCAGGTCGCTCTCATGGTGGGCCGAGGCGCGAATGGCCACGAGGCCCAGAATGGCGACGCCGGCGACGCCGCCCAGCAGCAGCAGCCCCGCCAGGGTGGCCGGTCCGGCGCGCAGGGCGGGAACCGCCGCCAAACCTGCCGCAGCCACGAAAAAGATTGCCGCGCCCCAGATATAGGGGTCGAAGCGGCGGCGCGAGACGCCGGTATCAACAATGTCCTGGACGGGCATTTCGGCCATGGACGACTGCAATCCTTGTTCAAAGCCCGGTCGCGACTCAGCTTGAGCCGATCCGAGGATACTCTTTATGGAACGCAAGGTCAGAGGGCGTCTGAATTGCGCTTTAAAAACGGCCAATTAGAGCGGACGGGCCCGCGCCTTCGGCTTCTTGCCGTTCATGATGAAGCCGATGACCTTGGCCACAGCCTCGAAATGATCAGCCGGGATTTCTTCGTCGATCTCGACCGTCGCATACAGAGCGCGGGCCAGGGGCGCATCTTCCAGGACGGGCACGCCGTGCTCCTCGGCGACGGCGCGGATTTTCAAGGCCAGTTCGTCCATGCCCTTGGCCACGCACAGCGGCGCGGGCGTCTCGCCCGGCTCATACTTCAGCGCCACGGCATAGTGGGTCGGGTTCATGACCACCACCGTGGCCTTGGGCACCGCCTGCATCATCCGCTGGCGTGAGCGCTGCATCTGGATCTGGCGGCGCTTGGCCTTGATGTGCGGGTCGCCGTCCGACTGCTTGTACTCGTCCTTGACCTCCTGAAGGGTCATGCGCATGCGCGTCATGAACCGCTGGCGTTGCCAGAACCAGTCAAAGCCTGCGGTCAGGATCAGCAGCAGGATCACGGCGAAGAACAGCTTGGTCGCCAGCTTCATCGACGCCGGGATCATATGGGACGGGTCCATCCCGACCATATTGACCACCTCGCTGGCGTGAGGCTTGAGCACGAAATAGGCGATGATGCCGGTGGCGATGAACTTCAGCGCCGACTTGGCGAACTGCACCAGGCCGTCGATGCCGAACAGCCGCCCCATGCCCTTGATCAGATCCAGCTTCTTGAGGTCAGGCTTGATCTTTTCCGGCGTCATCATGAAGCCGGTCTGGGCCACGTGGGCGATGAAGCCGAAGACCGCCGTGGTCAGCATGACCAGGACCAGCGGCGGCAGGGCCGCCATGATGGCCTGGCGAGCGATGATAACCGCCCCGCCGCTGCTCAGATCCATCTGGCCGGCATAGGCCAGGAACGGCACCAGCGCCGCCGACAGATCGCGCGTCAGCCAGCCGCCGGCCATCAGGATCACCGCGACGGCGCCGATCAGCGAGGCCAACTGGGGAACGTCCGCGCTCTTGGCGACGTCGCCCTTGGCCTTGGCGTCCGACAGCTTCTTGGCTGACGGCTCTTCGGTTTTCGAGTCGTTGTCTGTGTCTTCCGCCACGGCCCGCCCCTAGTTGAAGATCATCAGGAGGTCGCGGTAGCGGTCGGTCCAGACCATGGCGATGCCGCCAAGGCTGAGCGCCAGCAGAGACAGGCCCAGGATCACGCTGAGCGGCGAGGCCACAAAGAAGATCTGGAACGACGGCATCACCCGCCCCACCAGACCGACGGCCAGATTGAACACCAGCGAGAACACGATCACCGGGGCGGCCAGCTGGATGCCCAGGGAAAAACTTTCGGCCACGGTGCGCACCGCCAGGGTGGCGGCGTCATGCACCGGCACGGCGCGCGGCTGAACGGGAAGAGGTCGTACGACTTGACGATCGCCCCAATGAACAGGTGATGCAGGTCGGTGGCCATGATCAGGGTCAGGCCCAGCATCGACAGGAAGGTCGCCACCGCCGTGCTGGACTGCCCCATTGACGGGTTGGTGGTCTGGGCGAACGACAGGGTGGTCTGCATCGAGATCACTTCGCCGGCCGTCGACAAGGCGGTAAAGAACAGCTTCAGCACCGAGCCGATCATCAGGCCGATCAGGATCTCGTGGATCACCTGGCCCCACAGGCCGCCGACCGACGTCGGCACGCCCGGGACGGTGTTCTGGAGCAGCGGCGTCAGCAGCATCGACATCAGCAGGGCAAAACCCAGACGAACGCGCGGCGGCACCGAGTCGTCGCCGATGCCGGGCATCAGCATGACCATGGCCCCGACCCGCGCAAAGACGAGGCCGGCGACATAGACCTGGGCGGCTGTCGCGTAGGAGTCCAAGCGGCCCTCGCCTCCCCTACATGCCAGCGATGCGGGCGGCGATCTGGCGCATGAAGCCGGCCATCAGGGCCCCCATCAGCGGCAGGAAGATCAGCAGGGACACGAAGATGGCCACGATCTTGGGCGCATAGACCAGGGTGGCTTCCTGGATCTGGGTCAGGGCCTGGAACAGGCCGATGGCCACGCCGACCACCAGACCGACGATCAGCACGGGCGCGCACAGCTGAAGGGTCAGCCAGATCGCATCGCGACCGACATCAAGAACTTCGGCGCCGGTCATCCAAAAGCCTCGTGAAAGCGAGCCGGAACGAGGCTCAGAATCGAGGCTTCAACATGCGACGGGTATGGTTAACAGGGCGTTAGGAGTTGGGAATCCGGAGGCCGGGACGGCGACCGCGACGCTGCGCCGCAAGCCGCCAAACACCAATCGGATCTAGCGGATCCGGATCCGCACCGGCACCTGGACATAAGACCCCGCGCGGCTCTTGCCGTCGGGACCCAGCAGGTCAATCTGGAACTGGGAGACCATCTTCAGGGCCGCGTCGCCGACGCCCAGTTCCGGCGAGCTTTCGCCTTCGACGGTGCAGGCGGTCAGATGGCCGTCGTCCTTGACCAGGCAGTTGAGGATGGCGACCGCTTCGCGCGGCTGGGACGCCGGGATCAGGAGGTCCGTATCAGCCTTGGCCGGCGCGGCGTTGGAAAGAGCGGCGGCGAGAACAAGCGAAGCAATCACGATTTCGTCCCTGTTAATTCTTGATCCGCTGCGTCGCCTGAGCGATGCGCCGACCTTTGTTTCGACGGGGCGACCCTGCCGCCCCCTTTGTCCCGATCCGGGTCAGTGGGCGTGAGCCGCCTTCAACCGTTGCAGTCCCTGTGCCGCCAGATCGGTCAGCGACCGCAGGCCAAGCTCGGAGAACACATCGAAGGCGCAGGCCAGGGCCACGGCCGCCCGGTCCAGCCGGCCGTCGTCGCGCCCGGTGATCTCGACCCGGGCCTCGTAAAGCCGGGCCAGGTTCATCTGGGCCACGGCCCAGGAGGCCGGATCGCGCCCGCCGGGCTGGGCGGAAAGCTCGGTCTTGAACGCCATCTCGGCGGCGTCCAGCACCGCCAGATCGGCGGTCAGTTCAGCGCAGCGCGCCAGGCTGAGCGCGCGGTTGTTGGCGACCACGGCGCGCAGGGCCAGGGCCGGCTGGACCTTCAGCACCTGGGTGGCGCGGTCATAGCAGGTCACCGCCTGTTCGAAGGCGCGGTCCGAGGTCGTGGCCTCGCCCACCGACTGCAGACCGGCGCCGAGCGCGGCCTGGGCGCGGGCCCAGTCCATCGGGCTGTGGTCCATCGACAGCGGCTCCAGCGCGGCGGTCAGGGCCTCGACGCCATCGGCGATCTGGGCCAGTTCGCCGTCCAGTTCGCCCAGTTGCACCAGGGCCGAGCCGCGCAGGCCTTCCAGCCGCGACCAGGTCAGGGGTTCGAAATCAGGATCCAGGGCGGCGGCCGCGGCCGTCGCCTCGGTGATCGCCAGCTGAGTCAGGGCGCGGTCCTTGAGGCGCGCGCCGCAGATCAGGATCAGTTCGATCCGCGCGGCGCGCTGCTCGGCCAGCAGCAGTCGGGCCGAGCCGCCCTTGACGCGCTTGGCGGCGGCCAGGGCGCGCAGCGGGGCGTCATAGCCCTGCACAGCCGCCAGGGCGCGATCAATATTGTTCTCGGCCAGGCCCGCGCGGCCATCGAGGCCCGCGACCAGGGCCATGGCCAGGCCGCAGCGCTGTCCCGGCGCCGTGCGCGCCAGGGTCAGGGCCGCGCCGGCGGCGGCGTTCAGACCCTCGTCACCGAACAGATCGGCACCCAGAATGGCCAGGACGGCCTGCTCGCAGCGGGTCGAGGCCAGGGCCTCCAGGCGACGTTCACTTTCGAAGATCTTGCCGGCGGCCTCGGCGTGCGAGGCGGCTTTGCGCAGGGCGGCGGCGTCACCGGATCGGCGGGCCAGCTCGCGCCAGACCACGGCGGCCTCAAACAGGCGCGCGCCACGATCCTTGGTTCCAATGCGCCCCGCCGCCACATCGGCCGAGCGCGCCTCGTTGGTCAGCAGTCTTATATCGAGAAGCTCGAGCAGCGAAGTGTCGCCGCCCGTCAGGCCCTCACGATACGACGCCGCCTTGGACTCCGCTCCGGCATCGACGCCGAAGAGACGTTTCAGATCACGACCGAACTCGAACATCGACGCGCATCTCCGCACACGGACCGTCCCACACCGGGACGTCCGGCAAGGGTTCAACGCATCAGGAGCAAAGCCGGAGCCAAGAGACTTAACAAGTGGTTAATAGGTGTTTACGGCGCGTTAACCATAAATAGTCGGGGACGCTCGTGAAAACACGCCAAGACCCGCAAATTCAATGGGTTTTGACCCATTCTGGCACACTTCTTGCTACTGCCCCAACAGGCGGGGTCGCGTCGTAAACCCATGTTGTTAGAACGTTGTTCACCAACGTAAAGATGACGTTAACCATCAAACTTAAGAACCCGTTTACCTTTCGTTCTGCGGCGAGCCTGCGCAGGCACGGGCCGGGCCATGTCGCGACTGAGCCGCCCCCTCCCCTTCCCCACGAAACACGCTAGAAATCCGGCTCCAGCGCGAGGGAGCCCGCCATGACCGTCATTCTGTGGACCGCCAGCCTGTGCCGCTCGGACCCCGGCTATGGCGGCTGGTCCTTCGTGCGGCGCCTGGAGGGCGCGAGCGGCCCCGAAGCGATCAAGGGCGCGGCCGGCGGCGAGCGGCGGACCAGCGGCGCCCGCATGTCGCTGATCGCCCTGACCGAGGCCCTGGCCAGTCTCACGGACCAGCCCGCCAATGCCGCCGTGACCCTGTATTTCGAAGATCGCGCCCTCGCGACCGAACTGGTCAGCGCCGATGGCGCCTATGCCACCGCCGAGCCCGAGGCCTGGGCCGCCGCCCGAGCGGCCGTCGCCGCCCGCCCCGTTCTGAACCTCGCGCCCCTGCCCGCCAATGCGCCGGCCGCCGGCTTCCTGGCCGCCTGGGCGGATTTCGGTCTCGACACCGCCAAGACGCGCGGCAGCTTCAAGGCCGCGATCCCCAAGCCCAATCTGCTGAAGTTTCCGGGTTAGACACAGAGCACGGGTTCGCGCCCTCGCCGGTTTCGACCGGCGAGTTGGCCCCCGAAAACTTGGGGAGGCGGCGGAGCGTCCGGGCCAGGCCCGGATGAGTGTAGTTGGAGTACCGTTTCGGCCGTGGCCGGAGCGCTCCGCGCGGTCGTTATCCCTCTGGCCGGGGTGCGCAGGCCTGTTCAGCCTTTTGCCCCACCCGGGTTTAATCCTCCTCGCGACGGACCCAGCCCTCAAGCTGCAGCCACGCCGATTCCGGAGGAACCCGGAGCGAACCTTCGGACGGGCGGAGGCTTGGCCTTCCTCCGATAGGCGGGTTTACGTCACCCGCCTTCTTGAACCCGTACAACCGCCTCCACCGCCCGTCAGGTCGCCAGCTGGACGCCCTCCCCTTGCGATGAAGCGAGGAGAAGTATGCGGCCGTTTTGCAGGGGGCTGCGTCGAATTTGGATCGTGACGCTGGGTGGCAGGGTTAGGGCGTTGAATTTGTTGGGGGCGAGGGGCGCGGATGCTCGTACGGGAACGGGGACACAACCTTCCATTCTCGATAAACTTCGAGCAATGCACCGCAAACAACATGCCGCCTGGGCGCGAGAAGGGCTATCCACTAGACAACGCAATCTGGCGACTAAATGACGCCCCAATTCAACGTACCGAGGGATTGAAGATGGCATTTGAAGCCAGCACAAAAAAGCAAGTCGACGATTATGCTAGAGCTCATATTGCGAATGAGCCCTGGCACCTTGCATATTTCGACTTCATAGACGACATAAAGCTGGCAACGCGTCTTGGTGAAGAGTTTATATCAGCACGCTATATTTATAAATTACTTGAAGGTCTTGAGGCGAACGATTGGTTACTGCGCGCGCAAATCCGAATTCAAATTCTTTCATACGCCTCAATATTTGAAGCATCACTTCATCACATTCTCTTCGAAAATTTGCCAGATGATCCAAAAGTCATTTCTTTGACCGAATTTCCAATGAAGAAAGAAATTTCCATCCCAACATCTAGTTTAGATGTTTTAGATAAACACTTAATACATGACGGAAAGAAAATTATTCCAACTTATGAAGGCGTCGGAAAAACAGATGTGTCTAAAGTTAGGTTTGATCGAAAAGCTCAATGCGCTTGCGATTTGGGAATAATTGAATCGTGGCTCAAAGATGAATTAATCGAATTTTATGACGCTAGAAACTCTATCCACATACACGCTGAAATTCGGAAAAGCCTCAATTACGAACTTGATCTATCCAAGAGATCATACATGCGACTACAGCCATTCAAGGATCAGATTGAAAAATGGCAAAGCTCAAGGAGCACTTAGACGTCGTCAGAATCCGGTGGGTCTACTAGAAATTCGCCCAGAAAGCTCGATAACGCAGGCCTCTCATCTTCTAATTCCGGGATAACAGGGAGCATGGATCCAATTGCAGCCCGGATAGCACCTAGAAGGTCAATGGCTTCTTCTACGCTTTCTAGTGAATGCTCTGGGTGAATTAGCGGATTCCGATGAAGATCTTTAATGTCCTTCAGAGCGGCTCGTACCCGTCTATCGCCAACATCGTGCCTTTCCATTGCTGCGAGATAGACACCCATGGATTTATCCTTAGGGTGATCATGATCACCACGAACGGCATCATAGTAATTTTTAAGAACCGATTCATTCGCCCTATGCAGATGGAAGCCCGCCGCAGTTGGCAGTTCGAATGCTATGCAGCGCGTTGCTTGCTCGATATCGGCGACGGCCTCAGGAACTTTTCGGTCTAAGACCGCCTGGAATAAGGCTTTACCATTTTCGATAAGATCTGTGGTGTCGTAGCCACCCTTTTTGGTGACAAGATAAACATTCGAAACACCAAGTTCTGAAGAAACGGCAGCTTCAAATTCTGACAGCGCGTTCTGAACGGGCCACGCATCGGCCATGTCGATGTGGGCATCCGGTGTCCCCGCATCAACAAGCCGCTGCTTTAACGCCCGTACTCTATTGAGCAGCTCGACGCCCTTCTGAAGACAACTTCTAACCTGATAGATGCTGCGATGAAGAAACTCGTCTAGAGCAGTTTCAGCGGTTGAGAGCGGGAAATATACGTCGCGATAAGTTTGAGGGTTCTTCTCCCACTCGCTCTCGTATCGGAGCTCAGACAAGGGGTGAAGGGCCGCGCCCAAACGATAGAGGTAGTAGCCGTCTATCTTCTGCACTAAATGCACCTTCAGGATGAGATCTATCTCAGCATATCAGATTGATAGTGCGCGAGAAGCCCCATGCTTTCGACCACGAATTATTCAACGCGTCGGGCTAGATGGGGGATTGAGTGCCCCCTGAGAAAATGTCCGATTACAGTGACAGTGCACTGAGTTCGCCCCCTTCTCCCCTTGCGGGAGAACGGAGCCCCGGCCAACCCTTGGCTCGGATGAGGGGCCTCGAGCTCCCTCCTGAAAGGCCCGCGAGCGGCCCTCACCGGTCACTCCACCCTCTCCCGCACGCGCCCCCCCGCCTCACAGCACAAACACGTCCATCGGCGCCGCGACCGGCTTTTGCCCCCAGGCGAACAGGATCAGGCCCCGCGCCTTCGCCGTCTCGATCAGCCAGGCGCCCGACAGCTGGATCAGCTCATAGGTGACCTGCAGCTCATCGGCGCCCCGCGTCTCGAGGCGGGCGGTCTGGCCGTCGAGGTCGATATCGGCCCAGCCGAGCACCTCGCTCGCCTCAAGAGACCGCAGGGTCATCAGGACCGAGCCCTCTTCGTGCGCATCGTCATTGGCGGCGGCGGCGTCCGCGCGCGGAACCCGGCAAAAGGAGATCTCGCGCGGTCCCAGCACCAGATCCTCGACCGCCGCCGTCATAGGCGCGCCGCGAACAGCTGGGGCCATGTGTTCACCGGCGTCTCGCTGTCCGGCAGCAGGGTCAGGCCCTCCTCCTGCGCCGTGCGGATCAGCCAGTCGCCGGCGAACCACAGGCAGAGCCGCAGAAGGTGGATGTCGTCCGTACCCGGAAACGTCTTGGCCCAGCGGTGGCCGTCGATCTCGACCCAGAACCGGCCCAGCAGGTCGTCATCGGGTTCGACGTGCTCGAAGCCTTCAACATACGCGAAGGTCCAGAACTCGCGCGCACCCATCCGGATGCGGACGGACGCCTCGCAGCGGTCGCCGTCCGCGTCCAGATAGGGGATGAACCGGGGCCCGATCACCCGGGGCCGGTGCGGCCATCTCACATAGGTAAACGGCGGCCGCATCACCCTGCTCCCATCCCCGTGACACAAGCCTAGCGGGATAAGAACAAAGTGGCAACTTTTGAGCGCGCGAGCGCCACGGTCGCCAAACCGATATAGTTGGCAGTGATGTTCTCGACCCTCTCGGAGGCGCCGCCCGGCTGACGCCAATCCGTCTGGATCCGGCCGGTCTTGCCCGCGCAACGAAGTCAGGCCCGGGGCCGTTCAGTCCGGTGTTAGTGTGGTCGCCGGGCGCCCGGCGGGGGAAAAGGCATGAGCATGACCCTGAGACGCATGGCCATGACCGCAGTGTTTGCGGCAGTCTTTCTGGGAACCGTGGCCATGGCCGTTGAAGAACCTGCCTTTAAGGTTGTCCTCCACGAGGGCGACTTTGACGTTCGCGACTATCCCGCCCTGGTGGTCGCCGAAGTGACCGTCAGCGGCGATCAGAAAGAAGCGGCCAGTCGCGGCTTTCGATTGCTGGCCGGCTATATCTTCGGCGGCAACAGGACGCGCCAGAGCATCGCCATGACCGCCCCGGTCGCCCAGGCGCCGGCCGGCCAGACCATCGCCATGACGGCGCCGGTCACCCAGACCCAAAGCGCCGGCCAGTGGGTCGTAAGGTTCACCATGCCCAGCCGCTACAGCCTCGAAGCCCTTCCTGAGCCCAACGACCCCCAGGTGAAGCTTCGCCTCATTCCGGCGTCCCGCCTGGCGGTGCTGCGCTTCTCGGGCCTGGCCGGAGCGGACACGGTCGAGGCCAAGACCGCTGACCTGAAGGAACGCCTGACTGCCCGTCAGTTGCGGGCGACCGGGCCCGCGTCGCTGGCGCAGTACAATCCGCCCTGGACCCCGTGGTTCATGCGCCGCAACGAAGTGATGATCCCCGTCGCCCCCTAGCGGTCAGCCCAGAATGCGGACAATGCACCAGTAGGCGGCCGTAATGCCGATGCCGTAGGCGGCGCCGCGCTGAAACAGGCGACGGTGTTGCGGGGCGTAGCGGCGGATCATCTCCAGCACCAGCAGTCCGGCCCCGACGATGATCAGCTGCCCGATCTCGACGCCGATATTGAAGGTCAGCAGGGCGGTGGGGACCTCGCGCTCGGGCATGCCGATCTCGGCCAGGGCCCCGGCGAACCCGAACCCGTGCAGCAGCCCAAAGGCGAAGGCCACCAGCCAGGGAGCCCGTTCCGACAGGCGCGGCGGCCCCTCGGGCCGTGACTTCACGATCTCGACGGCCAGGAACACGATCGACAGGGCGATGCAGATCTCCACCGGCTGACGGGGCAGGCTGATCAGGTTCAGGGACGTGGCGACCAGGGTCAGGGAATGGGCGAGCGTGAAGGCCGTCACGGTCTTGGCGATCCGCATCCCGCCGCGCAGCAGCAGCACCAGGCTCAGGACGAACAGCAGGTGATCATAGCCGGCCAGGATGTGTTCCACGCCGAGCACCAGATAGGTCCGGGCCACCTGCAAGCGGTCGGGCTCCGCCCGCACCTCCATCAGCGGCCGGTCGGCCGTGAGGCGGCCGACCTGAACGGGACGCCCCAGCGGCGCAACCCGCACCAGGGCGTCGGTGAAGGTCGCGTCCAGCCCGGTCAGGCCGACGGTCTGGCCTTCCAGCCCCCGGGGACAGTCGAAGCTTGCCACCTCGACCAGCGCCCCGGCGATCAGGTCGCGCGACGGCGGCTGCGACCGGCATTGCGCCGGCAGGCTGGGCGCGGCGTGGGTCGCCAGACCGCCGCGGATCGGCGCCTTCCAGACCATTTTCCAGGCCGTAGGCGAGGTCTGGGTCAGCTCCAGATAGCCGGGCCGCAGATCGTCAGCCCGGGCCACGCCGGCAAGCGTCAGCCAGGCCAGAACCAGGGCGGCCAGACGCAGCAATGTCATTCGGGCCGCGCAATGACGATGTCATAGTCCTTGAGCAGGTCCTGATAGGCCTTGGCCTCCCGCTCGGCGCGGGTGGCGGCGCGCCAGTCATTCTCGACCGCCTGACGCACCTGATCCAGCGCGGGCGGCGGCCCCAGCTTCACGGCGGTGACCTTGACCACGTGCAGGCCAAAGCCCGAGGCGACCGGCCCGGTCCAGCGGCCGATCGGCGCGCGCAACAGCCCCTCGGAGAAGGCCTCGCCAAACTGCCTGTCGACCTCGGAACGGGAGGCCTCGGACAGGGTGGTCGGCAGCGACAGGGGTTGCCTGAGCTGAGCCGGCGACGCGCCGGCCGCCAGGCGGGTGAGGATCGTTGCGGCCCGGGCCTCGGCGGCGTCGCGGTCGGTGGCCGAGCCGACATAGATCTGCTGGAAGCTGAGCTTGGCATCCGGGACGTAGAGCGCCGGATGGGCCTGCATCCAGGCCTTCAGGACATCATCGCCCGGGGTGACGCTTTCCAGCTGGTCGGCGGCCAGGAACTCCATCTTCGAGCGCAGCCGCCGCCGGATCACCGGGTCGTCGCGATCCAGACCCAGGCGCAGGGCCTCGCGATAATAGACCTCCTCCTGGACATACTCGCCGATCAGCCCGTCCAGCTCGGCCGGGGTCGGCGGGCGATGCCAGGTCTGCATCCACAGGGTGACGATGCGCTGGACCCGCGCCTCGTCGACCGCGATGCGGCGCTCGCCCGGATCAGGACCGCCGCCGGCCAGGGCGAAGACCATGAAGATCACGGCCCCGGCCAGCAGGAACTGGACC
This sequence comes from Caulobacter sp. GSs2, assembly GCF_058680895.1. Next base: position 1,065,448 of record NZ_CM178725.1, read on the forward strand.
AGGGGCTCGCGCAGACCCTGGACCAGGCGTTCGCGTAGCGTCATCCGTCAGGCCTTGGGCGTGTACCAGATCGGCGAGGTGTAGGCCCGCTCCTGGTCCTTCATCCGCACCTCCGGGCCCATCTTCACCTTGTAGCGCACGGCGTCATAGGCCACCCAGCGCGGGGTCGGGATCTCCATCACCCGCACATAGTAGAAGGCCTTCAGGGTCGGGTCGAAATCGGGGTCGGTCCACACCGTGGTCAGCTCCGGCGCGCCGATGGTGTTGGCATAGGTGGCGGTGGCCAGATCGACGGTGTCGCCAACCGGAGGGACCTTGCCGCCCGTCATCGCCCGGCGGGCCGGGTCGCTCCAGACCACGTCATAGATCTGCTCGTGGGTGACGCCGGCCTTGTCGACCCAGCCCTTGACCATCTGGACGCGATCCAGATTGGCCCCGATCGGGTCCTTGAGGGCCGAGACGATGAACACCGGCGCCTTGCCGGCCCCGGCCTTGAGGTCGCCGCCCATCGGCACGCCCCGGGCATAGCCGGCCTTGACCCAGTTGGTCTTCAGGTCATTGGCGGTGAAGTCCCAGCCGCCGAACACCCGCACCTGCATGCGCGGACCGGTCGAGGCATAGACCTCGCGCCGCATCATCGCATCGAAGATGGCCGCGCGGGTATTGGCCTTGGCCCAGACGGCGGCATAGCCGCCCGCCAGATAATGATAGCCGCTGCGCCCCTCGCGCGTGCCCAGGTTCTGCGGTTCCATCGCCCGGCCCGCGCGCGGCTCAACGGCCGAATGCTTGCCGAAGAAGTTGTCCTCGTCGGCCGTCGCCAGGGCGGTGTGGGAGTCGGTCGAGCCGATCATGCCCATCTTGTAGGGATTGACCCCGGTCTTGGCCTCGATCGCCAGGCCGCGCTTGAGGGCCTCGCGGACATATTCGCCGGCGAACATGTCAGGCGTCTTCTTGGACGACATGGGCAGGTTGCCCAGGTCCCAGCCCGCATCGCCGAAGCTGGCGAACTCGTCGTTCGGCGACAGGAAGGGGTGAGACTCGCTGTCGCCCTTGATCTGGGTCACCTCGACCAGCGGCTCACGGGCCGCGCGGCGGCGGGCATAGTCGGCCGACATCGGGCCGCCGTCAGGACCGGTCAGCTCGAACATCAGGCCGTTGGAGACATTGGAATTGTGCGGAATGGCCAGGGCCTTGCCGCCGGTGGTCTTCTCGTAGCCGTCCATATAGTCCCACAGCATCTCGGCCGAGGTGCCGACCAGGGACGAATAGGGCACCACCTTGGAGGCCTCGGCCTTGCCATCGCGGAACATCACCACGCGGTGCAGATTGTCGCCCTTGGGCATCAGGGTGTATTCGAAGCCCATGAAGGCGCTGAACTTGCCGGGGTCGTTGTAGCGCTCGACGATCGAGACGTGGTCGTTCCAGATCGAGCGGGTCGTCTTGGCCGAGCGCTTGGGATCACTGATGTTGGCCGGCAGCGAGCCGCTGGCGGCGGCGTCGATCAGTTCGCCCGTCGCCTTCATCGAGCCCTCAGGGCCCTCATGCATCAGGTCATGCCAGCGGCGAAACAGCGGATTGCGCAGCAGGAAGCCCGGCGTCTCATAGATCTTGCGGGTGAAGCCCAGGCCATCGGAATGGTCGGCGATGACCAGAAAGTCCAGCGGCCGGGCCAGCTTGGCCTTCAGGCCGCCGGTCGAGGTCACCTCTTCGCCGCGCGCGAACCGGAGCGCCTCCTCCGAGCCCAGACGCACGCCAAAGCCGAAGGCGTCGACCGAATTGCTGGTGTGCAGGTGGGTGTCGCCCCAATAGACCCGCTCGGGAAATTCGGTGTCGACGACCGCCGTCTTGGCGCCCGCCCCCGTTTTTGAACCGACCTTGTCGCAGGCCGCCAGGCCGACGACACAGGCTCCGACGACGACAAGAGCGCCTATGGCCTTCTTCATGATTGTTCCCCCGCGCATTTTTTTTGAAGACTAGACCCAGAACCGTGTCGGAAGCACGCGGGATTTCAGCGTCTGGGCATTGCGGTGTGATTTTGGAGAGGGCAAGAGCGGCGCGGCTCGGTCATTTGAACAGGTCGGTGGGCGCCTTGGTGTCGCCCGGCGTGTATTCGTAGAGCGGCACGCCACGCTCCTTGGCGGCGCGCATCAGCACCACGCCACTCAGGCGCATGGCGCGGGACAGCGCCACGATGTGATCTTCGCCGATACCGCGCAGGCTGTGCTGTTGACCCAGGAAGGTGAAGGACGCCCTCGCCCAGTGCGTCTCGCAGGTGTCGCAGTAGGGCGCAGGCTCGACGGTGTGAGCCAGTTCGAAGCGGATCGGCAAATCCCGCTCTTCGCCGTCGAAGTCCCGAAAGTGGACAACCCGCGTTGCGAAATACTCGAACGGTACAGCGTCCCAGTCGCACATGCCGCCCCCTGTCGCCCAGCCGGCTTCAACCTAGGGCAACGAGAACAAATTGCAACTTTCGAGTGCGTCAGGCGCGCGCCGTCCGCTCCACCAGATCGGCCAGCGCCTCGGCCGCGTCCGGCTTGGCCACTGACCGCGCGCCGTCCGACATCCGCGCCAGGCGCTCGGGGTTCTTGAGCAGGGCGTTGAGGGCGCCGGCCATGGCGTCGACGGTCAGCTCGTCCTCGAAGCACACGGCGGCGCCGCCGGCTTCCTCGAGCAGGCGGGCGTTGAAGCGCTGGTGGTCGTCGGCGGCGATCTTCAGGGGCACCAGGATCGAGGGCCGGCCGGCGACGGCCAGTTCGGTGCAGGTCGAGGCGCCCGAGCGGCCGATCACCAGGTGCGACTGGCGCAGATAGCCGGCCATGTCGCGGAAGAACGGCGCGACCTCGCAGTCGACCATGGCGTTGCGATAGACCTTGCGGGCGTGTTCCAGGCTCTCGGCCCGGGCCTGCTGGAAGACCTTCAGGCGGCCGCGCATCTCTTCGGGCAGCTTGGCGATGGCCTCGGGGATCAGTTCCGACAGCAGGCGGGCGCCCTGGCTGCCGCCGGTGACCAGGATGCGCAACTGCACTTCCGGCGGCAGATAAGGCACGTCGAACAGGGCGCGCACCGGCGGACGCACGGGGTTGCCGACGACGTGGGCGCGGGCCTTTACGGCGGGACTGGCCTTTTCCAGGATCGGGAAGGCGCAGGCCACTTCATTGACGCGGGGCGCCAGGAAGCGGTTGACCCGGCCCAGCACCGCGTTCTGCTCGTGGATCACCGTGGGGCGGCCCTGGGTCAGGGCGCCGAGCAAGGCGGGAAGCGCGGGATAGCCGCCGAAACCCACCACCACGGCCGGGTCCAGGCGCTTGAAGGCGGATCTCGCCTGCAGCACGCCCTGGGCGACCACGAAGCCGGCCTTGAGCATGCCGATCGGGTCGCCGGCCTTGGCCGTGGCGGCCGACAGGGCCAGACGCTCTTCGGCCGGGAACTTGTCGGCATAGATCGCGCCGCGATCATCGGTGGCCAGCACCACGCGCCAGCCACGGGCGCCGAGGGTTTCAGCCAGGGCCTGGGCGGGGAACATGTGACCGCCGGTACCCCCGGCGGCGACGACAACAAGCTTGCTCATGTCAGTTGAACGCGCCGCCCTGGGTAAACTCGCCGGAGGGGCCATAGGCGCCCGGACGCTTGCGCAGCAGGGCCAGGGCCAGGCCCAAAGTCAGTCCCATCGCAAGCATCGACGATCCCCCGTAGCTGATGAACGGAAGCGTCATGCCCTTGGTCGGGATCATGTTCAAGTTCACCGCGATATTGATCATCGCCTGCTGGCCCACCAACACGAACAAACCGGCGGCGGCGACCTGCTCGAAGGTGTCGTTCAGCTTCATGGCCTTCATCATGCCGCGCACCACCACGAAGGCGAACAGGCCGATCAGCGACAGGGAGAACACCAGGCCATATTCCTCGGCGGCGACCGAATAGATGAAGTCGGTGTGCAGGTCGGGCACGTGGCGCTTCATGACGCCCTCGCCCGGGCCGCGTCCGAACAGGCCGCCGGCGTTGATGGCCTCGGCGGCGCGGGTGATCTGGTGGGTGTCGGCCTGGTCGGGGCTGAGGAACTTCTGCACCCGGGCATGCACGTGGTCGAACAGGAAATAGGTCGAGAACAGTCCCGCCACCGCGACCCCGCCCAGGCCCATGATCCAGCTGATCGGCACCCCGGCCATCCAGAAGGCGGCCCCGAAGGCCACGGTGATCAACACGGTCTGGCCCACATCGGGCTGGATCAGCAGCAGGCCCACGGCGATGGCGTACAGCAGGAAGGCGATCGACACCCCCGGCACCCCCTCGCCCTTCTGGCCCTCGGCGAACATCCACGAGACCAGCACGATCAGGGCCGGCTTCATGAACTCGGACGGCTGCAGGGTGAAGCCGGCGAACTGCACCCACCGGGTGGCGCCCTTGGCGTTGTGGCCGATGAACGGCAAGGCGATCATCACCGCGATGGCCGCCACATAGACGAAGAAGGCCGTGCGCCGCACGCCCTTGGGCGACAGCATCGAGGTCCCAAGCAGGATCACCGCCGAGGCGCTGGCGAAGACGCACATGCGCAGGGCGAAATGGAACTGGTCGTCGATGCCGATCCGCTGGGCCGCCGCTGGGCTGGAGGCGAACGACAGCAGCACGCCCAGGGTGACCAGGATCGCCGTGGCGCCCAGCAGCCAGCGGTCGGTCGTCCACCACCAGATGCCGATCGCGGTGCGGTCGGTTCTGGCGAAGGCGTGGGTGGTCTGGGTCGACATGTCCGGAGAGTCGGCGCGCAGGGTTAATGGAACATTGCTGCAGCGCTTCCCGGCCGGGGATATGCGGCGAAAGGCGGCGGACTTTTGGGGTGTGGATGGGCCGGCGGCGGCGCGCTAAGGGTGAGGCCGCTGTTTGCCGCCCGAGGATGACGATGAAAGACGCCTGGATCGCCCGCCGAAGCCTGCTGGTCGGGGCCGGACTGTTGCTGGTCACCCCCCTGTCGGCGCACGCCCAGAGCGCCAAGCCCCGGGTGGCGATCGAGACCGCGCTGGGCGTGATCGTGGTGGAACTGGAAGACAAGAAGGCGCCGATCACGAGCGCCAACTTCCTGCGCTATGTCGACAAGAAGAAGTTCGACGGCGGCAGCTTCTATCGCGCCTCGCGGGCCCGGGGCGCGCCGGCCAACGGCTCGATCCAGGCCGGCCCGTCGATCCGCACCCGCCGCTTCGCGCCCATCGCCCATGAGAGCACGCGGATGACGGGCATCCGCCACAAGGCCGGGACGATCTCGATGGCCCGCAACGAGCCGGGCAGCGCCACGGCCGACTTCTTCATCTGCGCCAGCCCGATGGCCTATCTCGACGCCAAGCCCGGCGCGGCCGGTGATAACCAGGGCTTCGCGGCCTTCGGCACGGTGGTCAAGGGCATGGACGTGGTGCGCAAGATCCTGGCCTCGAAGACGGACGGCGTGCCGCAGAACCCGAGCATGAAGGGTCAGATGATCAATCCGCCGGTGGCGATTGTGGGGGTTAGGCGGGTTTAGGAACCCTGCCTGCAACCCTCTCTCATAGAGAGAGGGAGGGGCCCGCCGCCGCAGGCGGTGGGAGGGTGAGAGGTTTCGCCGCCGGCCGGAGAAACCTCGAGTCTTCCACGGTGGGCGCCGCATCCAGGCGCGGACTTGTTGAGATACGCGGTCCGTCCCGCGAGCGCGTTGAGTAAGCCCTATTCCTCCGCATAGGTGAAAGCGCCGCGACGCTCCAAGAGTTCATAGAGGCTTCTCGAAATCGCGCCGACTTCGGCGGCTATTTTCGGTAGTTCGGCTGGAAGTAGTTGAGTGATGCGTTCTTCTATCGGGACCTTGAACCACGAGACGGCTGCCGGTGCGTTGTCATGGTCGCGCAGTCGGCACCAATGACCGTGGATCGCCAAGTTCCTCAGTGGGGCAACCTCGATCACGCGCTCGCAAAGAGATGTGAACGCGTCTCGGTCGTCTGGTTGGCATACGTCAATAACCAGCGTGGAGAGCCTCTTAGCCCGAGCGCTGATGTCGCGAGGCAGCGTTGTCTTACGCCCCTCCGTAAACGTAAGGCCCTGTACGTTGTAGAGAGCCGCTTCGACGCAATACTCAACCTGAGACCACAGAACGGACAGCGTTCCGATCCATTCGAGATCGCCCGGTTCTATCGGGATGGTGAACGCGGCGAAGATGACGACTTTCTTATCCGACAAATTGAGCCCTTTCAGCGAGGCATGTCAGCGTGACGAGGATACATTCGTCTGACGAATGTCGTTCCCAGCTCCAAGGCCGGCGGCAGTAAAACTGGCGGCCCATTTTCTTATGTCGCTTGGGTTTGTGGGAACGGGGAAACGGAAATTAAAGTGGGAAGCTACTTCCCAGTTCTTGTGCCACGTGGCCGGCCAAAGCGGCCAGGCCGCGCCCTGAAATCCTTGGAGGCGAGCTTGCTCTGGCTGACGGCCTCGTCAAGGACGGCCCCTGCGGGGCCGCCGCCTCGCGGCGACGCGAGAGCGTCGTCCTTGACGAGGCCGTCAGCCAGAGCTCCAATTCCACCAAGGGTTTTAGGACGGGCTGCACCCGCGTTGGCGGATAGCAATGTCACTTTTTAGGAACATGATGCTAAATCTTCAGACGTGTAAAATAGCTACTTCATGACAAAACATGACGAACGCCTGTGCTGTGCATCCGCGCTTCTTATCGCGTTTATCTCTTGCGTCATATTTGGGGCCGCTATCGGCAAGGAAGTCTGCGGCCCAGCCGTCGCCGGCGCGACGATGGTCGCCTGTCAAAGAGTTGAAGACAATCAGGGCCTGATATCGATTGTCGCGCTACTATCTGCTCTAGGCCTTTTCTACCTAGAAACAGTTCGCGCAAATAAGGCTGCGTCACTGGCCTTGAGGATAGAAAAACGAAACCAAATTCAAGCTGACGTAGATAGTCTCGAAGATTTTTGCAACGTCGTCTCCGACGTCGTTGCTGACGTAGAATCGGTGGCAGTAGGGCTAGAAGCTGGTCAACCAGTCATGGTCGATGGGTGGCATGACGCACTGTACTATCAGCGACGTTTTCCTGAATTGGCTGCAGCGATAGATGCGCTCATCCCCGCAGCTCCACTCGACGCAAAGATGCGGATCATTCTTCCGAGAATTCGCCGCTTGATCGAACTCGTTCCCGCGCCGGCCAACGGTGGCTTCAATTTGACCGGCCAAGTCATTGCCAAACTGAACGAGTCCTTGTCCGAGATGATCGCTCGAAAGAAAGAACTTATTGAAAGTCTCAAGGTGCAGATAATAGCTTTGCCGCTAGAAGAATAGGCCGAAAGCCACCTACCCCCGCGCCGCCTTAACCCCGATCTTCCCCAGCCCCTCGACCGCCGCGCGGAACGCCTCGCCGCGGGCCTCAAAGTCCGCGAACTGGTCGAACGACGCGCAGGCCGGCGACAGCAGGACGATGGCGTCCTCGCCGCTGTCCATGGCGTCCGAAAACGCCGCCGCCGTGGCGACCTCGATCGAGCCGCACAGCCGCACCGGGGCCTTGCCCTCCAGCGTGGCGGCGAAGTCTTCGGCCGCGTCGCCGATCAGATAGGCCTTGGCGACGCGCGGGAAGAGGTCGGTCAGCTCGCTGATGCCGCCGGCCTTGGGCACGCCGCCGGCGATCCAGTAGAACTTGGGATAGCTGCTCATCGCCTGGCGGGCGGCGTCGGCGTTGGTGGCCTTGCTGTCGTTGACGAAGCGCACGCGGCCGATCTTGCCGACGGTCTCCATGCGGTGGGCCAAACCCGGGAAGGTCATCAGGCCCTCGACCACGTCATGGGCCGGGATGCCGATGGCGGTGGCGGCGGCGTAGGCGGCGCAGGCGTTCTGCCAGTTGTGGCGGCCCGGCAGGCTGCGGGCGCGCAGCAGGTCGGCCATCTCGGTGACCCGGTCGCCGGTGGCGTCATACAGCACGCCCTGCAGGGCGTAGACGCCCCGGCCCATGGCCTTGCCGGCGCTGATCGGCCAGATGGTGCGGCGGTTGGCGGCGGTGATCTCGGTGCAGATCTGCTGGCACCACGGATCATCGACGCCGATGATGGCGGTGTCGCCCTTGCCCTGGTTGAGGAAGATCCGGCGCTTGGCGGCGATATAGCCGTCCATGCCGCCGTGACGGTCCAGGTGGTCGGGCGAGATGTTGAGCAGCACCGTGGCGTCGGCCTTGAGGCTGCTGGTCAGGTCCAACTGGTATGAGGAGAGTTCCAGCACGTAGACCGCGCCGCCGTGCATGTCTTCCAGGCCCAGCACGCCGGTCCCGATATTGCCGCCCACGCGAGTGTCGCGGCCGGCCGAGGCGCACAGGTGGCCGATCAGGGCCGTGGTGGTGGATTTGCCGTTGGTGCCGGTGATGGCGATGATCTTGGGGCGCTTGTGCGGCGGGGCGGCATTGACCGTGCGGGCGAATAGCTCGATGTCGCCGACGATCTCGACCCCGGCGTCGCGGGCCATCTTCACCGTCCAGTGCGGCTGGGGATGGGTCAGGGGCACGCCGGGCGACAGCATCAGGGCCGAGAACAGGCTCCAGTCAGCCGAGCGCAGGTCGACGACCTTGAAGCCCTCGGCCATGGCGGCGTCCTGGCTGGCGGGGTTCTCGTCCCACACCGCCACATTGGCCCCGCCGGCCACGAGGGCGCGCGCGGCCGTCAGGCCGGTGCGGCCCAGGCCGAACACCGCGACGGTCTTGCCCTCGAAACCACGGACGGGGATCATGATCTGGCTCCCTATCTCAGCTTCAGGGTGGCGAGGCCGACGAAGGACAGCATCATCGCCACGATCCAGAAGCGGATCACGACGGTGGATTCAGGCCAGCCCAGCTTTTCGAAATGGTGGTGGATCGGGGCCATCAAGAAGACCCGCTTGCCGGTCTTCTTGAAGTAGCCGACCTGGATGATGACGCTGAGCGCCTCGGCCACGAACAAACCACCGACAATGCCCAGCACCAGCTCGTGCTTGGAGCACACGGCGATCGCGCCCAGGGCGCCGCCCAAGGCCAGGGATCCGGTGTCGCCCATGAAGATCTTGGCGGGGGGCGCGTTGTACCAGAGGAAGCCCATGCCCCCGCCGATGATCGCGCCGCACAGCACCGCCAGCTCGCCGACGCCCGGCGCGAAGTGCAGGTTCAGATAGTCGGCGAACTTGTAGTTGCCCACGAGGTAGGTGATCAGGCCGAAGGTCGCCGCCGCGATCATCACCGGCACGATGGCCAGGCCGTCCAAGCCGTCGGTCAGGTTCACGGCGTTGGAGAAGCCGGCGATGGTGACGGCGGCAAAGGCCACGTAGAACCAGCCCAGATTGATCACCAGCGTCTTGAAGAACGGGAAGACCAGGCTGGTTTCCATGCCCGGCGCCATGTCTTCCTTGGGCGCAAACAGGATCAGCAGCACGGTGGCGGCGATGGCCACGATGAACTGGGCGACCAGCTTCTGGCCGCTGGAGAGACCGGCCGTGGTCTGCTTGGTGACCTTGGCGTAGTCGTCCATGAAGCCCAGCACGCCGTAGCTGCCGGTGATCAGCAGCACCACCCAGACATGGACGTTGCGCAGGTCGGCCCACAGGATGGCGCCCACGAACAGGCCGGCCAGGATCATGAAGCCGCCCATGGTGGGCGTGCCGGCCTTTTCGGTGATGTGGCGGGCGATGCCGTCGGTGCGGATCGGCTGGCCCTTGCCCTGGCGGGCCTTCATCCAGCGGATGAAGCGCGAGCCCATGGCGACGGCGACGATATAGGCCGTCAGCATGGCCATGCCGGTCCTGAAGGTCAGGTACTTCAGCAGGTTGAGCAGCGGCACGTGCTCTTGGCCGCGCGCCAGCCATTCATACAGAAAATACAGCATCAGCCCCGTCCCCCAAGATCAAGCGCCGCCAGAGCCTTGGCCAAAACGCCAGCCCTGGAGCCATTCGACCCCTTAACCATCACCACGTCGCCCGGCCGGATCGCGGCCGCCAGCTCCGTCGTTAACTTTTCGGTAACCTCCGCGTAGCCGCCCCGCCGAGTCGGCGGAAGCGCCTCCCACAGTGATTTCATGTGGACGCCTGCCAGAAAGACAAGATCGACGTTGGCGGCGTCCAGCGGGCCTGCAAGCTCGGCGTGAAACCGGGCGCTGCCCTCGCCCAGTTCGAGCATGTCGGTCAAAACGGTGATCCGCCGGCCCGCAACCTTGCGCGCGCCCAGCGTCGTCAGGGCCGCCTGCATCGAGACCGGATTGGCGTTGTAGCTCTCGTCGACCAGGGTGAAGGCGCCGCCGTCGATCTTGACGATCGTCTCGGCGCCGCGCCCCTCGATCGGCTCGAACGTCGCCAGGGCCCGCAAGGCGGTGTCGCGGTCCACGCCCAGGGCCTCCAGCATCAGCAGCACGCACAGGCTGTTGGGGCCCCAGTGGACGCCCGTCTGCAGAAGCGGGAACTTGATCAGCTCGCCGCGCAGATCGACGGTGACCAGCGCGCCGTCGTCAATGACCTGGAAGTCGAGCAGCCGGGCGGTGACGTCCTCGCCCGAGCCGAAGCTCCAGACGGCCGCGCCGGCCTTCTCGGCCTCGGCCTTCAGCAGATCGAACCAGGGGTTGTCGGCGTTCAGCACGGCCACGCCCTCGGGCTCCAGGCCGGCGAAGATCTCGGCCTTGGCGCGGGCGACGCCCGCCTCGCCGTCAGCGAAGTTTTCCAGGTGCACGGGGCCGACGGTGGTGATGGCTACGGCGTGCGGACGGATCATCCGCGACAGCGGCACGATCTCGTCGGCGTGGTTCATGCCGACCTCGAACACGGCGCGTTCAGTGTCGCGCGGCATGCGGGCCAGGGTCAGGGGAACGCCGATATGGTTGTTGTACGACTTGACCGAGGCATGGGCCTTGCCGGCCAGGCGCAGGCCGGCCTCGACGGCGCGGGTGACGCTGGTCTTGCCGACCGAGCCGGTGATCGCGCCGCGACGGGCCTGAGGGGCACGCAGGCGGGCCGCCTCGCCCAGCCGTTCCAGGCCCCGGAAGGTGTCCTCGACCAGCACCGCCGGCACCGGCACGGGCTTGGAGACGAGCGCGCCCGCCGCGCCCTTGTCATTGGTCTGGACGACGAACTCATGGCCATCGCGCGCGCCGGTCAGGGCCACGAACAGGTCGCCCGGCTCGATGCTGCGGCTGTCGATCGAGACGCCGGTCGCGGCGAAGTCCTGCGTGACCTTGCCGCCGGTCGCGGCGGCGATCTCTTGGGCGGTCCAGAGGGGCTCAGACATCAGCCATCTCCAGCGCGGCGAGGGTCTCGGTGACATCGTCGAACGGGTGATTGACGCCGGCCACCAGCTGGCCCTGCTCGTGCCCCTTGCCGGCCACCACCAGCACGTCGCCTTCGACCATCTGGGCGGCGGCGGCGCGGATCGCGGCGCGGCGGTCGCCGATCTCGGTGGCGCCGGGCGCGGCGGCCAGGATGGCGGCGCGGATCGAGGCGGGCTCTTCCGAACGCGGATTGTCGTCGGTGACGATGGCGATATCGGCCAGCCGCGCGGCGATCTCGCCCATCAAGGGCCTTTTGCCCCGATCACGATCACCGCCCGCGCCGAACACCACAATCAGCTTGCCGGCCGTGTGGGGGCGCAGGGCTTCCAGGACGGTCTCCAGACCATCGGGCGTGTGGGCATAGTCGACATAGGCCTCGCCGCCCCGGGCGCCGCGACCCACGCGCTGCAGCCGTCCGGCCGCGCCTTCCAGGCTCTCCAGCGCTTTCAGTACAGCGGCCGCGTCCTCGCCGGTGGCGATGCACAGGCCTGCCGCGACCAGCACGTTGCTGGCCTGGAACCCGCCGGCCAGCGGCAGCTCAACGGTGTAGGTCTGGCCCGCCGCCTCGACCGTCAGGGTCTGGCCATGCGGGGTCAGGGCGCGCGAGACCAGCTTGAGCCCCTGCCCTTCGTCGCCGACGGAGAACACGCTCTGGCCCGAGGTCACCGCCGTGGCGGCGAAGACCGGAAACGCGTCGCTATCGCTGTTCAGCACCGCCGTCGCGCCCATCGGCAGCAGGGCGTCGAACAGGCGCAGCTTGGCGTCGCGATAGCTCTCCATCGAGCCGTGATAGTCGAGGTGATCCTGGGTAAAGTTGGTGAAGCCGGCGGCCTTCAGGCTCACCCCGTCCAGGCGGCGCTGATCCACGCCGTGCGAGGAGGCCTCGACCGCCAGGTGGGTGACGCCCTCGCGCGCCAGACGCGCCATCATCTCGGCCACATCGGCCGCGTCGGGAGTGGTGAGGCCGGGAGGGGTCAGTTGCTGGTCCGCAGCGCCGGGCCCACTGACCACGACGCCCAGGGTTCCCATGCTGGCGGCCTTGTGACCGAGTCGCGCGAAGATCTGGCGACAGAAGCCGGCCACCGAGGTCTTGCCGTTGGTGCCGGTGATGGCGATGCAGGTCGCCGGCTGGGCGCCCCAGAAGGCGGCCGAGGCCAGGGCGTAGGCGCGGCGCGGATCCTCGACCTTCACGGTCGGGACCGAAAAGGTCTCCATGCCGACCGGACCCAGCACGGCGGCCGCGCCGGCGGCGATGGCCCCGGGGGCGAAGCTGGCGCCATCGACTTTCGTGCCCGGCAGGGCCGCGAACAGGGTTCCAGGCCCGACCTTGCGGCTGTCGGCCGTGACACCGGTGATCACCGGGTTGTCTGGCAGGTCGCGCTGGAGAAGGTCGGAAAGCGTCTTGGTCACAGGCCGGTTCCGGGGCTGGTGTTTTGCGAGTTGGAGACGGTCATGATCTGAGGCTTGCGATGCACGCCCAGGAACGGGGCGATACGCTCGATCACCTTGCCGGCGGCCGGCGCCGCTACCCAGCCGCCCGTCGAGAAACCGAAGGTGCGGGCGTTGCCCTTGGGTTCGTCCAGCAGGATCAGCACGAAATAGCGGTCGGCCTCCAGCGGGCCGTCGGTCGGGAACACCGCCGCGAAGGACGAGACCTGACGCTGGTGGTTATAGGCCTTGAGGGCGGGGTCGTACTTCTCGCCGGTGCCGGTCTTGCCGCCCACCGACAGGCCGGCCACGTCGGCCTTGCCGCCACTGCCGCCTTCGCCGGGAATGACATTGGCCCGCATGATCCGCAGCATCTGTTGCGAGGTTTCCTCGGTCAGCACGCGCGGACCTTCGGGCCGCACGCCCTGGGCCAGCTTGCGGATGGTCAGGGGCGGACGGGCGCCGCCGTTCAGCAGTGGGCCCATGGCCTCGGCCAGGGCCAGGGGCGTGATGTTCATGCCGTGACCGAACGAAGTGGAGGCGACTGCGTCCTCGTCCCACTTGCGCGGGGTCAGGGGGCGGGCCGATTCCAGCAGCTCGACCTTGGCCGGCTTGGTCAGGCCCAGATTGGCGAAATACTGGCTCAGCCGCTGGGCCCCGACGCCGACCGCCAGCTTGGCGGTGCCGATGTTGGACGAGTGCTTGAACACCTCGACCAGGGTCAGGATCGCCTTGGCGGCGTGGTAGTCGTGGATCGTCCGATAGCCCAGCTTGTAGGGCTCGCGAGCGTCGAAGGTCGAGGTCGGGGTGGCGACGCCGGTGTCCAGGCCGATGGCCACGGTAAAGGCCTTGAAGGTCGAGCCCATTTCATACACCGCGCCGGCCGCCCGGTTCAGCTTCTGGTCGTCGGTGGCGGTTCCGGCCTTGTTGGGATCGAAGTCGGGATAGCTGGCCATGCCCAGGATTTCGCCGGTGTGGACATTGGTCACCAGGCCCACCGCGCCGCGCGGCTGGAACTCCTGCGCAGCCTTGCGCAACTCGTCTTCCAGGGCGGCCTGCACGCGGATGTCGATCGACAGGACGGTGGGACCACCGCCGCCGGCCGCCTGCCGGATCGGCTTGTCCAGAGCCCGCTCGGCCCCGGCCAGACCCTTGCCGCCGCTGTCGACGAAACCGACCAGATGAGCGGCGGTGGCGCCCAGCGGATAGACCCGGCGACCCTGCTCCTCGAACGAGATGCCCGGCAAACCAAGGTTGAAGATGGCGTCCTTCTGCTCAGGCGTCAGGCCGCCCAGCAGAAAGGTGCGACGGTCGCCGAACACGACCTTGTCCAGGCGCTTGGCGGGCACTTCGGGCAGGGCCTTGCCGAGTGCGCGACGCGCTTCGGGCTTGTCCCAGACTTCCTTGGGATCGACGTACAGGGCGTAGTGGGTCAGGTCGACGGCCAGCAGGCGACCATCGCGGTCCACCAGATCGCCCCGCGCGCCCTCGGTCGAGGCCATATAGCCCGCGCCCTTGCCGGCGTTGGAGAACAGGGCCGAAGCGCTTGCCCCCAGGGCCAGGCCCACGAAGCACAGGCCAAAAAAGGCCATCACGAAGAAGATGCGGATGCGGGTGTCGTCTTCGGGCTTGGCGGCGGCGCGCGAGCGCTCGAAGGCGTGTTCCAGGCGCCAGACGCGCTCGATCAACCAGCGCCAGGCGCCGGGCTGAAAGCCGGACGGACCCAGGTTGGAAAGGCTCATCGTGGCCCCTCCAGAATCGGCGCGCCATCCGCCCCCGGCTCGGGCGCATCGGCGGCCAGGGCGTCGGGCGCCGCCGTCTCGGCGTTAAGCTCGACGGGCGCGGGCGGCGCGCGGTTGCGGGCCACGTCGATCAGGGCGTCCTCGGTCGTCTCGTGGGAGGCCGCAACGGACTGCAGACCCATGGCCAGGGCCAGGGCCTCGATGCGGCGGGGCTGTTCCAGATGGGCGACCTCGGCCTCAAGCAGGCGCTTGCGAGCCTGCTCGTCCTCGATCTCGCGCTCGATGCGGGCGATCTCGTTGCGCTCGCGGCCGGCGACCGTCTTGGCCAGATAGACGCCGGTGACCAGGGTCAGCAAAACGCCCAGACCGACGACTTCGACAATGCGAAAGCCGCGAACCCGACGATTGAACAGACCCGAGACACTCACGACAGATCCACCCAGATCGGAGCGGTCGTGCGGATGGCGGCGCGCAGCTTGGACGAGCGGGCGCGCGGATTGACCGCCAGCTCGGCCTCGCCCGGCGCGATGGCCTTGTTGGCGATCAGCTGGAAGCTGGCCGGCGCACCGGCCGGCGCCTGCGGCAGGTGGCGCGAACCGCCCGGCGTGCGCCCGGCCCGCTCGGCCAGGAAGTTTTTGACGATGCGGTCTTCCAGCGAATGGAAGCTGACCACCGCCAGCCGACCGCCTGGCTTGAGGATGACTTCGGCGGCGGCCAGCGCGGCCTCCAGCTCGGCCAGTTCTTCATTGACCGCGATGCGCAGGCCCTGGAACGAGCGGGTGGCCGGATGCACCTTGGCGCCCTTGCGGCCGCCCAGGGCGCGCTCGATCACATGGGCCAGATCCAGGGTGCGCTCGAACTTGCGCTCTTCGCGGCGGCGCACCAGGAAGCTGGCGATGCGGCGCGAGGCATGCTCCTCACCATAGACATAGAGGATGCGGGCCAGCTCGGTGTGGTCCAGCTCGTTGACGAGGTCGGCGGCCGTCGGACCGGTGTCGCTCATCCGCATGTCCAGCGGACCGTCGCGCATGAACGAGAAGCCGCGCTCGGCCTCGTCCAGCTGCATGGACGAGACGCCGATATCCAGCACCACGCCATCGACCGACTGCGGCTCGAAATGCTCGGCCATCTGCGAGAAGCGGTCCTGCACCAGACGGAAGCGGTCAGCCGGCAGGCCCTCCGCAAAGCGCTGAACGGTCGGGTCGCGGTCAAAGCCCACAACACTGGCGCCGGTGGCAAGGATGGCGCGGGTGTAGCCGCCCGCGCCAAAGGTGCCGTCGATGATCGTCTCGCCCGGCTTGGGGGCCAAGGCGTCAACGATCTCGTTGAGCAGGACGGAGATGTGGGGAGCGGCCTCGGTCATGCGCCACCCAACCTTGCGGTGCGCTGCTGAACCCGCATGGCCGCAAGACCTTCGCGGGCCAGTTCACGTTGCGCGGCGCGGTGGGCCTGGAAGGCCTCGCGCGACCAGATCTGAAAACGCTCACCCATACCGACGACAGTCACCCAATCACTCAGACCGAACATCTCGCACAGGTGATCGGGAAGCGTAATGCGACCAGCTGTATCAAACGACAGCCTGGCCATGCCGCCCAGCACGCTGGTCTCCAGCGCCGTGCGGACCGGATCGCCGAATTCCAGCTCCTCGATCACGCCCAAGTAACGGTCAAACAAGGCTTTTCCGCCACCTTCCAGGCAATCGGCCTCGATGGAGGGGAAGCAGACCACGCCGTCGAAGGGGCCCGAGATCGCCGCGCGGAAGTCCTGCGGCACAACGATGCGCCGCTTGCTGTCCACCTGCTTCTCGAACGTCGAGAGGAACACCGCGCCCTACCCCTTTAGACCCCGTCGGACGGCGAAACCCGATCGCTGCCGACCAAACTGGGTTAACATGGGATGAACTGGGAAACAATGACACCAGCGGGCATTTTGCCGCGAAAACAAAGATGTCGCACGGGCCCGTGACTTGTGATCACAAGCCATCAACAGAACATACACGGAACTATTAAGTGTTGGAGGCGCCCAAAGGCTTGCCCCGCAAAGGGTCAAATCGTCCGATGACGGGGGATGGGGGGCGTCGGCCCCCTCCCCGCCACAATCAAGACGGGGAGAGACGGACCAGACGGTCTGTAAGCCGGGTTCTGTGCCACCCTTGCCCCGAGAGGCGAGAATGCGACGATCATTCCTCTGGACCGCCCATTGCTGGACGGTTCTCGCGACCTACCCGAACCCTACTCAGCCAGTGACGGCCTAGTCGACGCGAGGTCGACGCGGGGTCCCTATTCGGTCTTGCTCCAGGCGGGGCTTGCCATGCCGTCCCTGTCGCCAGGTCCGCGGTGGGCTCTTACCCCACCCTTTCACCCTTCCCGCCCTCGAAAGGGAGGAGGTTTGCTTTCTGTGGCGCTATCCCTGGGATCGCTCCCGGCGGGCGTTACCCGCCGCCTTGTCACCGTGGAGCCCGGACTTTCCTCGGCCCTCTTGCGAGGACCGCGACCGCCCGACCGTCTGGTCCGGGACGGTGTTTGACGGCGGATGGGGCGCAGGTCAACTTTTCATCCGTTTTCCAGGGCGCAGGGTCGGGCGTCAGATGCTCCCCTTCCGGGGGAGCTGTCGCGGAGCGACTGAGGGGGGAGCGCCGGCGTGAATTGGGTGGAGCTCCATCTGGGCCAGCGCCGCGCAGCCCCCTCCGGCCCTCTGGGCCACCTCCCCCAGAGGAGGAGGATCAGCGGGGCCAGCGCCGCCCCCCATCACTGCAGCCGTTCGCGCTCCAGTCGTCGCAGCCGGGCGACATCCGCCTGCATCTCCTCGATCAGCCAGTGCATGAAGGCCTGGACGGTGGCGCTGGCGCGATCGGCCTTGCGGCAAACGACAAAATAGGCGCCCGCATCCACCGGGGGATGCTTCAGCGGCGCGACCAGCCGGCTGGCGTTCGGCGCATCGAGCACCAGCGGCAGCAGGCCCAGGAGCACGCCGCGCCCTTGCGCTGCGGCGTCGATCGCGGACGGGACATTGTCGAAGGTCAGGGTGCGGGCCGGCTTCAGGCCCGGGCAACCGACCCCCGCAAACCATTCCGGCCAACCCGCGCGGCCGACGCTCAGGTCGATCAAGGTGGCCCGGGCCAGGTCCTGTGGCGCCCGCACGGTCTGCGCCATCTCGGGCGTGCAAAGGGGCGTGGCGCGCAGGTCCAGCAGCTTGTGGCCGAACAGGCCGGGGGTTACGGCCGCAACATTGCGGATGGCGACATCGGCTTCGCCCTTCTCGAGATCCACCACCCGCGCCTCGGTGTCGATCGACAGGGAAAGGTCCGGATGCAGCGCCTCGAAGCGCGCCAGCCGGGGCACCAGCCAGACATTGGTGAACAGCGGCAGCGCCGCGATGCGCAGCCCTGCCGAGACGGACTGCCGCTTGGCCTGGCCAAGCGCGGTGTCGATGTCGAAGAAGGCTTGCGACAACCGCGCGCTCAGGGTCTCGCCGAGCGGCGTCAGGCGAACCTGCCGGACCTGGCGCAGAAACAGCGGCGCGCCGACCCAGGCTTCCACGGCCCGGACCTGGTGGCTGACCGCCGAGGGCGTCAGGCCCAGCTCCAGGCCCGCATCGCGAAAGCTCTGCCGCTGCGCCGCTACGGCGAAGATCCTAAGGGCGGAAAAGCTGGGGGCGTCGCGTTTCATAGGTGAAATTCATTCACCTATATGGGCGGAAACTCAAGCGTCCAGGCCGCGGTTGGCCCGCTAGTCTCCTCGTCCATAGGAGACATCATGACCTTGACACCATCCTCATCCCGCCGGCCCGTCCTGCGGACTTTCGGCTTTTGGCTGTCCGTGCCGCTGGCGCTCCTGCAGGCGGTGAACGTGGCGCGCGCGCTGTCCGATCCGACGGGCTTCGCCACCTATTATGGCGTGCCGGTCAGTGGCGCAGACGCTGTGGCCTGGGTGCAGGTCTATGCCCTGCGCACCGCCTTCGTCGCGGCGCTGGTGGCGATCTTCCTGGTCCGGCGGGATCTACGCGCCCTGTTCTGGACCGCGATCGCGGCGCTCATCCTGCCCCTGGGCGATGCCTGGCTGACCCATCAGGCCGGCGCCGCGCCTTCAATCGTGACGCGCCATTTCGCAACGGCGGGATATCTGGCCCTGACCTGCGTCGCGCTGTTCATCGCTAATCGCAACGCGGCGCGCCTGCCATGACCGGGAGGCTCAATCGTCTGGCCACGCGCCTGGATACGGCGGGCGCCATTGGCCGCATGCGCCGGCATCGGGAGGGCTGGCCGGCCCGCGCCTCCGAAGGCGTCAAGTTCTTCCAGTCGCCCAAGGTGCAGTATCGCTATCGCGAAGCCGGCAAGGGTCAAACCATCGTCTTCAGCGTCGATCCGCCGATGACGCTGGAAGTCTATGACGCCCTGATCGCGACCTTTGCCCAGCGTTTCCGCGTGATTGCGTTTGAGCTGCCGGCGATGGGCTTCTCGGCCGCTGCAGAAGACTATCGCTTCGGGTTTCGCGAAACCCATGACGACCTGGCGATCTTCCTCAAGGCCGTGGCCGGGCCAGGCGCCATCCTGGCGTTCTCTTGCGTCGCCGGTCATGCCGCCGTCGACATCGCCGCGCGCTATCCCGATCTCGTCTCTCGTCTGACCCTGTTGCAGGCCGGGGATGTCGCGGCGTTCAAGGCCTGGAAGGCCGCGCGCGATCCCAAGGGCATCCTGGCCAAGCCGATCCTGGGCCATGTCGCGATGCGCCGCATGGCGCCCAAACGCATGCCGGCCTGGTACGGGCTTTCTGTGGGCAAGCAGGAGATGATCGGCGATCTGTGCCGGTGTGCTGAGCGGTCCTTCCAGCACGGCGCCCAGTGGTCACTCGCCAGCGCCTACCAGTGCTACATGGACTCCGACGTCGAACTGCCGCGCGCCCACCAGCCCCTGCTTTCGATCTGGGGCGCGGCCGATCGTTCCCACCCCGCCGGCAACGCGCATTCCATCCAGCGCCTGCGACCGGATACGGCGTGCGTGACCTTTGACGATCTGGGTCACACGCCCGAGCTTGAGGATCCGCAGCGCGTCTTCGCCGCCATCGTGCGCTTCTGTGAGGCGAACCCGGCCAGGCCCTGAACGCAAGGCAGCATGGCGCCGCGCCTCAGCGCTCGACCTCACGCATCAGCTTCGCCAGCGGGTGCTTGCCCAGCGCCTTGGCCGCGCCCAGACGATCCGCCGCGCTCTTGTTCTGCGACAGCTTGAAGGTCCCCTCCAGCCGGTCGACGAACAGCCGCCCGCCGATGATGCCGCGCAGCATCGTCTCGAACTTGCCGGGGGGCATCTTGTGGCGGGTCCACAGAGGCTTGGGCGCCAGCCGCGCTTCTTCCTGTTCCGACAGGCTGTCGAGCTGGGCGATCAGCTCGGCTTCGTTCAGCACCGCCACCGAGCCCTCGGCCTCGACGGACAGGTAGTTCCAGGTCGGCACCTGGTCGGCGCTCTCGTACCCGTCAGGGCTGATGTAGGCGTCGGGCCCCGTCGCCAGCATCACGGCGCGAAAACTCTGCACCAGATGCGGCGCCAGGATGTTGCCGCGCGACAGGTGGAAGTCGATGACCAGCTCGTCGTGCATCTCGCGCACCACGACCGGCGCCTGGGCGACCATCGGGCGACCGCCGACGCTGGCGGCCAGGGTCACGAACGGATGCTCACGCAGAAAGGCGAGCAGGGTGTCGCGATCTTCGACTCTGAACGGCTGGGCTGGATGCATCAGTCGCCCGCCCGCAGCAGGCCCACTAGCCGCGCGCGGGTCTCGCCGTCGGCGATGCCGTCGAAGCGGGTCTGCAGCCAGTGGCGCTGGAAGGCCGAGACGATGGTGGTGGTGTGGGCGTCGTACTTGCCGGTCGGCGCGCAGTCATAGCCCAGGCGGGTCAGGCCGGCCTGCAGGGCGAACACGCCCGTGCCCTCCTCGCCCTCGCCCAGCGGCGCGCCGGGCGACGGGGGCGGCTCGATCCACAGGCCGTGGCCGCTCTCGGCCAGGCGCTTCCAGGGGAACAGCTCGCCCGGATCGATCTTGCGGGCCGGGGCGATGTCGGAATGGCCCAGGATCCGGCTATCGGAGATCATCCAGCGCGAGCGCACATCGGCCAGCAGGTTGATCACCGAGGCGATCTGCGCGTCGGGAAAGTCGCGATAGCCGAACTCGTGACCCGGATTGACGATCTCGATGCCGATCGAGGCCGAGTTGATGTCTTTCACGCCCTTCCAGAAGGCGGACCCCGCGTGCCAGGCGCGGCGCTCTTCGGCCACCAGGCGGAAGATGCGGCCGTCTTCCTCGACCACATAGTGGGCCGAGACCTTGGCTTGCGGATCGCGCAGGCGCTCGATCGCGGCCTCGCCGGTCTCCATGCCGGTATAGTGCAGGATCACGCAGTCGGGCACGGCCTTGCGGGCGTCGAAATTGGGCGACGGCGCCTCGATCAGCGGCAGGGTCATTGGACGCGGTTCCGGATAGACATCAGCAGGGGCATCACCTGGTTCTTGCGCAGGGCGATGACCAGAACGCCTAGCAAAGCCAGGGCCGCGCCGACACCCATGCGCAGGTCGAAATGATCATGGGTGATCAGGACGCCCAGGGCGATGGTCATCAGCGGCGTCATCAGGGTCAAGGGCGCGATCAGATTGGCCTCGTACTTCTGGATCAGGCCGTAATAGGCCGTGTGCCCCACGACCGAGACTACCAGGGCCGAGAACACCACCGCCGCCACGAACGGCCAGCCGGCGTTGATCGCCGCGGGAACAGAGCCGGGCTCGGTCAGGGTGCTGATCAGGGCCAGGGGCAGGAATGAAGAAAAGCCGACCCAGGCCTGAAACTGCAAGGGCTTGACGCCTTCCATCTGCTTCATCATCACCGCGCCCAGCGAGCCGGTGAAGGCCGCGGCCGCGATCAGCCACAGGCCGGCCGACAGCTCCAGCCCATGCGGGCTCCACATCACCACCACCGCCCCGGCCAGGGTCAGGGCGATGCCCAGGCCGCGCTTCCAGCGGATCCGCTCGCCCAGGATGATCACCGACAGGATGGTCGTGAACGGCACGCCCAGCTGGATGATCACCGAGGCGGCCGACGGCGAGGCGGTCTTGAAGCCCATGAACAGCAGCGCGAAATTGCCCGCGCCCATCAGCAGGGCCACCAGGATCAGCCGCCACACCGGTCGCGGCGCCGGGAGCAGCCACGGCAGGGTGACCAGCGCCACCAGGGCGAAGCGCACCGAGGCATAGGCCAGCGGCGGCACGCCCCAGTGGGACACCACGATCTTGGAGATGATGTTGTTGCCGGCCCAGACCAGACAGATCAGGACCAGCACGCCGAAATCGCGCAGGGACATGCCCCGCAATACGCGCGGGAGCCGACCGTGCGCAATGAAAACCGACGCCGCTTCGACGCGTCGTGGTTGACGCTACGTCGAAACGGTCGTTTGTTGGTGAACACTGATCAGATATCAAGGCGTCCGGAACAGCCGGGCCATCCATCAGGGGCGGGATACGGCATGGCGACCGAGCACTTCGACGTTCTTATTGTGGGCGCGGGCCTGTCGGGCATCGGCGCGGGCTATCACCTGCAGGCCAATTGCCCGGGCAAGACCTATGCGATCCTCGAAGGCCGCGAGGCGATCGGCGGCACCTGGGACCTGTTCCGCTATCCCGGCATCCGCTCCGACAGCGACATGTACACTCTGGGCTACTCGTTCAAGCCGTGGCGGCAGGCCAAGGCCATCGCCGACGGCCCGTCGATCCTGAACTATGTGCGCGAGACCGCCACCGAATACGGCATCGACAAGAAGATCCGCTACGGCCACCACGTCAAACGCGCCAGCTGGTCTTCCGACACCGCCACCTGGACGGTCGAGGCCGAGCATGCCGGCAAGCGCGTCACCGTCAGCTGCAACTTCCTCTATATGTGCGCCGGCTATTACGACTATGCGGCCGGCTACACGCCCGACTTCGCCGGCGTCGAAAGCTTCGGCGGCAAGATCGTCCATCCGCAGTTCTGGCCCGCCGACCTCGACTATGCCGGCAAGAGCGTCGTGGTGATCGGCAGCGGCGCCACCGCCGTCACCCTGGTGCCGGAAATGGCCAAGACCGCCCGCCACGTGACCATGTTGCAGCGCTCGCCCACCTATGTGGTCTCGCGCCCGGCCGAGGACGGCATCGCCAACTGGCTGCGCGCCAAGCTGCCGGCCATGACCGCCTATGGCATCACGCGCTGGAAAAACGTGCTGATGCAGATGCTGTTCTTCAACATCGCCCGCAAAAAACCTGAAAAGACCAAGGCCCAGCTGATCGAGCTGGTGCGCGGCCACCTGGGCCCCGACTACGACGTCGAGACCCACTTCACCCCCAGCTACAATCCCTGGGACCAGCGCCTGTGCCTGGTGCCCGACGCCGACCTGTTCGACGCCCTCAAGGGCGGCAAGGCCTCGGTGGTCACCGACCATATCGACAGCTTCACGCCGACCGGCCTGAAACTGAAGTCCGGCAAGACCCTCGACGCCGACGTCGTGGTCACCGCCACCGGCCTGCAGATGCAGCTGCTCAGCGGCATGGAGCTGGTGATCGACGGCAAGGTGGCCGATCTGTCCAAGGCCATGAGCTACAAGGGCATGATGTTCAGCGACGTGCCCAACCTGGCCTCGGCGTTCGGCTACACCAACGCCTCGTGGACTCTGAAGGCCGACCTGACCAGCGAGTATGTCTGCAAGCTGCTCAACCACATGGACCGCAACAAGCTAGCCTTCTGCGTGCCGCGCCTGGACGAGGCCGGCATGGAGGCCGAGCCCTGGCTGGATTTCTCGTCGGGCTACGTCCAGCGGGCCATGGCCAAGTTCCCCAAGCAGGGCGTCAAGAAGCCGTGGAAGGCCTATCAGAACTACGCCCTCGACCTGATGGCCCTGAAGATGGGCAAGGTGGACGACGGAGCGATGAAGTTCGAGAAGAAGAAGGCGAAGGAAGCGGCTTAGCCGTCCAAAACCTGTCATCCCGGCCAAGCGCGAAGCGCGCCGAGCCGGGACCGCCGGAAGCTCTGAGTTTGTCGCGGTCCCGGGTCTTCCCCCGGCTTTCGCCGGGGGAAGACCCGGGATGACAAGGGGTTTTCGCGCGGATCTATTCCGCAGCCGCTTTCGCCGCCTTCCTCTCCCCCATCACCACTGCGAAACTGCCGGCGACGATCAGCAGGCCGCCGGCGCACAGGGCCACCGTCAGGTGGTCGCCAAACAGCATCACGCCGATGGCCGCGCCCATCAGCGGCTCGATATTGATGAACACCCCGGCGCTGGCGGCGCCGACCCGGGCCGAGCCGTACTGCCAGGCGGCCGTGGCCAGCAGGGTCGCCACGACGCCCTGACCGATGATGCTGCCCCAGGCGACGGGGCTAAGGTCCAGCCTGGGCGGGCCGTGCATCAGCAGGGCGATGGGCAGGATGGTCGCCGCCGCCACGATCATCGTCACCGCCGGAATGGCCATCGGCGCCTTCACCTTGGGCGCGCGGCGCATGACGATCAGCCAGGCCAGGAAGATGAACAGCGAGCCCACCGACAGGGCCACGCCCAGCGGCGAGCCCGCGCCGTCCGGCTTGCCGGCGATCAGGGCCGCGCCCAGGGTCGCGGCGATCACGCCCGCCCACGAGGCCCGGCTGACGGTCTCGCCGAAGAAGCGGGCGCTGATGGCGATCAGGGCCGGCATGGCGCCGACCAGCAGGGCCGCCAGGGTGACGCTCACGTGCGCCAGACCCTCAAACTGCACCATGAACGCCACGCCATAGAGCGCCCCGGCCAGCAGCACGACCGGCGAGCGGAACAGGGCCCGCGCCTCTGCGGTCATCAGGGCGAAGGGCGCCGCCACCACCGCCGCCGAGGCGAAGCGCAACAGCACCATGTGGGCGGCGTCGGTTTCGCGCAGCACCAGCTTGCCCAGCGGAAAGCCCAGACCCCAGGAGACCCCGGCCAGGACAAGGGCGAGAAAGGCAAAGCGGTTCATGGCGCTTCCTGCCGCATTCGCCGCAGCTTGGCGAGGGCAGACCCTGTCAATTCTGATAGCGTGCGAGCGCAGCGCCGATACCGACCTTTCCTCCAGCTGGAGAAACACCATGACCGCGCCGTCCTCCTATCTGGGCTGGAAGATCGACTACGCCACGCCACCGGGCGAGGCGGCCTATCTGGACCCCGGCTCGGTGCACTGGCGCGTCTACAAGAACCCCATCGCCCTGGTGATCGGCGGGGTGGCGGCGGTGCTGCTGGAGTTCGCCGACGCCCGCATCCGCTCCGGCGTCTGGGATCATTCGACCTACAAGGCCGATCCCATCGGCCGCTCCAAGCGCACCGGCATCGCGGCAATGGTCGGGGTCTATGGCCCGCAGAGCGCCGCGCGGCGGGTGATCCAGGGCGTGACCAACATGCACAGCCGCGTGAGTGGCCACACGCCCGGCGGCGAAGCCTACAAGGCCCTGGATGTCGAACTGCTGGACTGGGTCAGCGCCACGGCGGGCTATGGCTTTCTCAACGCCTATGACCGCTTCGTCTCGCCCCTGTCGGAGGCCGACAAGACCCGCTTCTACCAAGAGGCCCATCCCATCGCCCACCTGTACGGCGTGCGCTATTCGCCCAGCTCCACGGCCGACTTTCTGCTGATGCTGGACAGGCTGGTCGACCGCTTCGAGCCGCACCCGATCGTCGAGGAGTTCATCGGCATCATCCAGTCGGGCCAGGCCGCGCCCAACGCGCCCAAGGCCCTGCACCGGGCCCTGGCGCGGGCCTCGATCTCCCTGCTGCCGCCCGTCGTGCGCCAGAAGCTGGCCCTGGGCCGCGACTATGACCTGAGCCTGATCGACAGCCTGATGCTGAAGGCCGCAGGCAGGCTGGCCGACCGCATCCCGATTCCAGGCTCCCCGCCCTGCCGGGCCAGCCAGCGCCTGGGCCTGCCGGCGGACTTCCTCTATCGCCGCCCCGCCGAGCAGGCGCGGCTGCTGGCGACGCTGTCGCCCCGGCCGGAGGGCGGCCTGCCTCAGGCGTCCTGAGGCTCAGACCTCGTCGTCAAAGTCCGCCTCGTCATCCTCGACCGGTTTGGACGCCGCCAGCGGCCCCGCCTTGCGCTTGACGAACCGCAGGGCGCTGTGGGTCTTGGAGAAGCTGCAGACCTTGGTGTCGACCAGGCCCTGGCCACGCGCGGCGGCCAGGATCTCGGTGTCCTTCAGCGGCGCGCCCTTGCCCTTCTGGGCCACGATCCAGATCGCGCCCTTGGGACCCAGGCCGCCGATCAGGTCTTCCAGCTGATCGAAATCGGCCAGGTCCTCGACGCCCAGGAACAGCAGGTCGATGTTCTCCTCGGCCTCGACCGGCTCAACGCGGGTCGCCAGCTCTTCGAGGAACTCTTCATCCTCGAGCCCCAGCACCACGACCGTCTGGCCGGGCTTGACGCCCAGCTTGTCCAGCCGGCCCGGCGGATTGAGGATGGCGTACAGCCACTTGTCGGCCTCGCCCGGCTCCAGCTCGAACCGGGTGCCGTCGTTGAGCACCAGATCGTTGCCCTCGACCTTGATGTAGCGCAGGGCGTGGCCCTGAAAGATGCCGCGATGGGCCCCGCGGAAGATCAGCTTGGGAAACTCCCACAGGAGCTTGCCCTCGCAATCGCCGTCCGACAGGTGGCCCCAGACGCCCCGCGCTTCCTTGCCCATGACCTCAGGCGCCCTTGAAGACCGGAGCGCGCTTTTCGAGAATCGCGTCGACGCCTTCCATGTGGTCCTCGGTGTGGTGGGCGATGGCCTGGGCGGCCGCGCTCATCTCCATCAGGGTGTCATAGCTGGCGGTCGTGCCGTGCTTGAGCAGGCTCTTGGCCATGCGCAGGGCGTGCGGCGGCTGCTGAGCGATGCGGGTGGCCAGGGCCATGGCTTCGTCCATCAGGGTGTCGGCGGGGACGGCCTTGCTGATCAGGCCCCATTCGGCGGCCTTGGCGGCGTCGATGACGTCGCCGGTGAACAGCAGTTCGGCGGCGCGGCTCATGCCGATGGTGCGCGGCATCAGCCAGGCGCCGCCGTCGCCGGGGATCAGGCCCAGCTTCAGGAAGGTGACGCCGAACTTGGCGGTGTCGGCCCCGATGCGGATGTCGGTCATGCAGGCCACGTCGCAGCCCAGGCCGATGGCGGCGCCGTTGACGGCCGCGATCGAGGGAACTTCCAGGCCATAGATGGCGCGGACAATGCGGTGGATGTTCTTGCGATAACCGTCGCGCACCTTGACGCCATTGCCGCCGAACGCGCCCTCGCGGGCCTTCATCGCCTTGACGTCGCCGCCGGCCGAGAAGGCCCGGCCCGCGCCCGTCAGGATCACGCAGCGGATGTCCTGGTCGTCATTGATCGCCTCGCAGGCGGCCGCCACCTGGTCGCCGTCGCCCGGCGCGCCCAGGGCGTTCATGGCCTCGGGACGGTTGAGGGTCAGGATGGCGATGTGACCGCGCTTCTCGGTCAGGATGAGCGGAGAGGGAATCAGGGGGGTGTCTTGCGACATGGGCGGGCGCTCCTGCGGGCTTTTTTGCCTGCATAGCGCGGATTGGCCCGCCGCGTCGCCTCCAGAGGTTGTTCGAGGGGCGCCGAAATCACAATAGAGGCGCTGGCAAACCCCAATTTGGGGGAACCCAGATTTGCCGATCTCAGGCCGCGCGCACGCTCTACCAAATCAGGACCTCACGCAATGGTCGCGGGGCCAAGACCTTACGCAAATCGCGTCCAAAACCCAAAAATGCAGATTGTTTACATTTGAACCGTCGATCGCACTCTGGTTTTTCTGCGAATCCTGGGCGATTTGAGTATGTGAGCACCTGCAGCATCACGAAAACGAGACTAGCGCGAGCCTCTATGTCAGCGCTGAAATCATCAAGGGACGAAATATAAGGCATCGGCGAATGACCGTGCATATCAAAGCCCGACATGCCCTGATCATCGAGGACGAGATTTTGATCGCCTTCGAGGTGGAGGCCTTGCTGGCCGAACAAGGCTTCACCAGCTTCGACATCGCCGAAAGCCCGCAAGACGCCCTGGCGATGGCCATGGCCCGCACCCCCGACCTGATCACCGCCGACTACCGCATCATCGGCGGCACGGGCGTGGAAGCGGTGGAGGCCATTCACAAACAGCTGGGCGCGATCCCCGTGGTCTATGTCACCGGCAATTCGGAGCTGCTGCTGGGCCGCGCCCCCCCAGTGGTCGGCAAGCCGATATCACCCCGGCGGCTGGCCGAGGCCTGCGCCCGGGCCTTTTCATCCTGACGCCTTCCGCGCCTCCCCTTGTGTGACTAGGCTCGGCCTATCGAACGGGAGGGCCAGATGAGCGTGATCGACAGCCTGGAGGCGCTGGAAGCCCTCTATGATACCGCGCCCGTCGCGGCGTCGCTGGTCAAGGTGGCGCCCCAGATCACGCCCCACTATCAGGCGCTGATCGAGGCCTCACCGTTCGTCGCCCTGGCGACGATCGGCCCCGAGGGTCTGGACTGCAGCCCGCGCGGCGACAGGCCTGGCTTTGTGCGCGTGGCTGATCCCCGGACCCTGATCCTGCCCGACCGGCGCGGCAACAACCGCATCGACAGCCTGCGCAATGTAGTCCGTGACCCGAGGGTCGCACTGCTGTTCCTGATCCCCGGCTCGGGCACCACCTTCCGGGTCAATGGCCGGGCGGTGATCAGCGCCGATCCCGACCTGCTGGGCAGCTTCGCCATCGACGGCAAGGCGCCGCGCACGGTCATGGTGATCACCGTCGAGGAGGCCTATTTCCAGTGCGCCCGCGCGATCGTGCGGTCAGGGCTGTGGAAGGCCGAAAGCCAGGTCGACCCCGCCACGATCCCCTCCCCCGGCGCCATGCTGGCGGCGGTCACGGCCGGCGAGGTCGGCGGCGAGGCCTATGACCGCGAATGGCCCGAGCGGGCGGCCAGGACGATGTGGTGAGGGCGGCTGGAAGCGATCGCGGCTCCGGCTGAAGGGGGAACGATCTGAAGGGGCTCTAGCTATCCCTCAGGAGCTTCACGGGCTCGCCAGCTCTAGTCGACCAGCACTTGGTCAATCGCCTGAAACAGATCGGCGACATTGATCGGCTTGGTCACCACCGCGTCCATGCCCCCGGCAAGATAGGCGGCGACCTGGTGGGCCATGGCGTTGGCCGTTAGAGCGATGATCGGGGTAGTCCGGCGCGCACGCACGGCTTCCTCATCCCGGATCATCCTGGTCGCAGCCGGGCCGGACAGCTCCGGCATCTGAATATCCATCAGGATCAGATCGAAGGCCTCAGCACGCCAGGCCTCAACGGCCTTTTGGCCATTGTCGACGACGACCGGATCAAGGCCGACCTGATGGAGCAGGGCCTTGAGGACCAGCTGATTGGTCGGGTTGTCCTCAGCGACGAGAATCCGGATGGGCTTTGACGCCATGGCGCTGGGGCGCGCCGGCAACGTGGCCGCCTCGCCACGCTCGACCGAACCGTCGGCGACCCGGCTGAGGGGAAGTCGCACAGTGAAGGCCGAACCGGCGCCCGGTGTGCTCGTGGCGGAGATGTCTCCACCCATCATTCCGGCCAGTTGACGGCTGATCGCCAGCCCAAGACCGGTGCCGCCGAAACGACGGGTCATCGACGAGTCCGCCTGACTAAAGGGCGCAAAGAGATGGGCCATGGTCTCTTCGGACATGCCGATGCCGGTGTCGATCACCCGCAGTTCCAAGCAGGTCTCGCCACACGTCACCTCGACGCGAACCTCTCCGACGTCGGTGAACTTCAGCGCATTGGAGAGTAGATTGTAGAGGATCTGCCGCACGCGCGTCGGGTCTCCGACATAGACGCCCATCGCCGGCCCGATGTTCAGCGAAAAGGACAGCCCCTTCTTGTTCGCCAGCGATGTGAATGTGGCCTGGGCTCCGCGGACCAGATCGCCCAGATCGAAGGCGATCTCCTCAAGCTCCAATCGACCCGCTTCAATCTTTGACAGATCAAGCACGTCGTTGAGGATGGCAAGCAACGCCTCACCGGACTGGCGGATGACGTCGAGCCGCTCCTGCTGCTGAGCAGACAAGGGCTCGCGCGTCATGGCCTGGGCCATGCCCAGAACGCCATTGAGCGGGGTTCGGATTTCATGACTCATCGTCGCCAGAAATGCGCTCTTGGCGTCGTTGGCGGCCTCTGCGGCGGCGACCGCCTCGGCCATGGCCGTCGTGGCCGCGCGGCGCGCTGTGACGTCCTGAACTGCGCCGATTAGGCGTAGGGGCTGTCCGTTTGGATCCGCGATCAGTTCTGCGGTGAAGGCGGCCCAGACCTCGCGACCGTCGCTGCGCGCCACGGGACCTTCAAACCGGAAGGTCTCACCAGTGCGTCGGTGGCGACGCCAGGCCGCTTTCGCCAGGGGGCGATAGTCGGCTCGCACCCCGCACCAGACATTCTGAATGACGTCGTCGTAGGTCAGAGGTCGCTCGAAGAACACATCCTCCGACCCTGCCTTGAAGATCGTCTGGTTGGTGAAATCGATCTCGAAGACGTGCAAATCTGCGCTTTGAATGGCGATGTTGAGCCGCTCTTCAGAGCGGACGATGCGGTCCAGGGTCTGGCGGCGCGAGGTCACGTCGCGAATGATCGTCGTAAAGAGAAGCCCCTCGGCGGTCGCGACCTTCGACAGCGAGGCCTCGATCAGGAACTCCTCGCCGGTTTTGCGCCGCCCGACGATCTGACCTCGCTCACGCATGGGCATGCTCTGGCGCGGCTCAGCAGCGAAATTCTCCACGTAGCGTGCATGTGTGGCGCGAAAGCGGTCGGGCATCAGGCGCTCGACCGGCTGGCCGATCATCTCATCGCTGCGGTAGCCAAAGATCGCCTCGGCCCCGACACTGAACATCAAGATGCGGCTGTGATTGTCGGTGACGACGATCGCTTCGGAAGAGATTGCAAAGACGCCGCGCAGCACTTCGGCGGGGAGGGATTGTGGAACGCCATGCGACATCGACACTCAAAGCTCTTCCAAAAATAGCGCTCCGCCCCGCGCAAAAAAGGACCAAGGCGCGTAGCTTACCGCCTCCACTCTGCGCGGTTCGACGCGATAACCGCGCCCACGGCCTAGATCGCGCGCCGAATTTCGCCCGCTATTCGACGTGGGCCAGCGTCGGGCGCGACCTTGTCACCGCCATAGCTGACCGCATCGGCTGCGGCGCTCAGCTTGAAATGGGTGGTCAGTTCGTCGAGGGCTGCGATTTCGCGCAGCAGGCCCTGGGTGGCGACTAAAGACTGCTCGACCATCGCCGCGTTCTGCTGGACCCCCTGGTCCATGTGATTAATGGCCTGGTTGACCTGGGCCAGGCTGACAGACTGCTCGTAGGCCGACGCTGAAATCTCCGAGACAAGCGTATCGACCTGGCCCACGCGCTCCACGATGGAGCGAAGGATGCTCCCCGTCTCACCCACAAGACCAACGCCCTCCTTGACCTGCTCAGATGAGGTCGAGATCAGGGCCTTGATTTCCTTGGCGGCGGTCGCCGAGCGTTGGGCCAAGGCTCGCACTTCCTGCGCAACGACCGCAAACCCCCGCCCAGCATCGCCAGCGCGGGCGGCCTCGACCCCGGCGTTTAGCGCTAAGAGATTGGTTTGGAAGGCGATCTCATCAATGACGCCAATAATCTGCGCCACTTCCTTGGAGGAGGCCTCGATCGCGCCCACGGCCGTCACGGCGCGCGCCACCACCTCCCCGGAGCGCAACGCTTCGGCCTTGGTCACCGCGACCACCTCGCTGGCGGTCTTGGCGCCTGTCGCCGTCGCATGGACGGCCGAGGTGATCTGGTCCAAGGCTGCGGCGGTCTCTTCCAGGCTCGCGGACTGCTGCTCGGTGCGGCGCGCCAGGTCGCCAGAGTCTTTGGCGATGTTGTCGCTGGTCTCGGCTATGCCGCTGACGCTCCGCGTCAGTACGCCGATGACCTGGCGAAGACGTTCGACGGCGGCGTTGAAATCCGACCGCAACTGCCCGTACTCTGGCGGAACTTCACTTGTCATCTGGAAGGTCAGGTCGCCCGCCGCGAGCGCGGCCATACCTTCCCCGACCCGGGCGACGACCTGCGCCCGCTCAGCCTCCAAGACCCGCGCCTCGGCGCGCTTTCGGGCCTCTTCAGCGGCTTGTAGATAGGCCGATATCCCATAATCGATGTCGAGCAACGTCGCCTTGACTAAGGCGCCAATTTCCGCAGCGATCTGTTGTCCGTCCGCCCCCCGCCGAGCGCCAAATCCAGCCTGGGGCCACCGCTCTTGGATAATCCGTGTGATTAGGGCGTCAAGCAGCACCGCGTAGCCGCCGATATACCAACGCGGCTCAAGCCCGATCCGGGCGTGCACCTCTCCAACCTTAGAGACAGCGTCGACATAGCCCGCGTCGAATTGGGCGTTGGTGATCTTGTCCCAATGACCGATCTGCAGGCTCTTGGCCGCTTCGATGCGGTCATCATCGGCGAAGAAGGATCGAGGGTGCGCAAAGGCGCGCACCTGCCGGTAGAAGCGATCCATCGCCGTGGGTAGATTGGCCAGAATAACAGGCTTGAGCCTCCGGAGATTTTGCTGCGCCTCTTGATCGAGCCCAATGAAACTTAGCCGCTCTGCGATCATATTCGATCCGGACATCAAAAACTCCAATCGATCGCCCGTAGTCGCGATCCGGCAGCCAAGCGGCGTCGAACAAAAGAAGCCAAGTCTAGAGCGATATTTTACGGTGAATTTTCTGATAAAATCCAATGCATAATTGGCCTATCCAAGTGGCTAGCCATTTAGATGGTAATATTAATGGCTTACCTAGGGTAAATATCCTGACTCATTGATAGTAGAATATGAAACAACATTGTTAGGTGCGACGAAAGCCACTAAATGAGCGAAAAGGGGGGCGCTCAAATTTATGCATGTTAAGATTGTTAGCAATCAGGTTTTATGCCTCCAAGCGCTGGAGGCCCAGATCAGCGAGGGACTAAAGGCGAGTCTGGTGGAAACCGTCTCAGACGTCAGCGCTCTTCTCCAGGCGCCCTCTTCAGACCCCGATTTGCTCTTACTTGACCTGCCCGCTTCGGCAGAACCGGCAGCATGGATCGCCTCGACAGCCGTCCTGAAAGCCAAGTATCGCATTCTGGTTGTTCCAGAAAAGAACACGATCCTTGCTCGCCTGGCCTATCGCGCCGGCTTCGCGGGACTGATCCCCAAGACCTCGTCGCCGGGTCTGGTTTTGGCGGCGTTGAAGGTGGTGCTGGAAGGCGGCGAGTACTTCCCGTGCTTTGGAGATGTTGACGATGACGACCTCGGGTCCAGGGGGGCAGCAGCCCGGACCACCCTTACACCCCGCCAGATCGAAGTCCTTCAAGCGCTAGGTCAGGGGCTGACCAATAAAGAGATCTCCCGCAAGCTTGGGATGTCACTGGCGAGCGTCAAGCTCGATGTTCGCGCCATTCTGAGCGCCGCAGGAGCCAAGAACCGGACTGAAGCGATGCGGAAACTGCGCGGCTCAGAAGCAGGTTTGCTGCAAGCCTGAGCGGTGTTTGGAGCCGCTGCCTCGCGTGAAAGGACCAGCAAGAGGGCAGCCTCCTGCGCTCTAGTAGGGCGGCGCCCTAAGCCAACGCCACTTGTGTCCGCATCGGGTCGGGAGCGGAAATCAGGTCACGACCCGAAACAGGACCTTCGACCCATGGCCCGCAAGCGGACGCTGCCAAGGTCCGTGAAAGGTGGAAAGCGGACCCTGGCCGGACCCCCTCTAAGTGGTAGTCCGCTGCTCGTGTGCAGCTGGAAGTTTTGACTTAGATCAAAGTCCGAAAATCCCAAGCGACCACAGTCTATCCACGCTTTGTGGAGACAAAATCATGCCGCTGCAGGACATTGTACTTCATCTTGACGCCTACCCCGAAGCGACTTCGAGTGAGGCGATTGATCAGGCCGTGCGATTTGTCGCCTCGGTTGGCGGGGTCTTGTCAGCTATCGCGGTTGAGGTGGACATCCAGCCTCCAAAGAATCGTCTGGCCAACTATGTGATCGGCCTCAGCCACATGGCGGCGGAAGAGGAGCGAAAGAGCCGCGAGTTCTGCGTCGCGGCGCTTGCGACGTTCACATCGAAGGCTCGCGAATTGGGCGTTTTGGGCGAGGCTATCCACGCAAAAGCTGACCTCTACGCTGTCGCGGCCTATGTTGCTGAGCGGTCTCGGACGCGCGACCTCTGTATCGTACCTGTTGCTTCCCAGTCGGACGGTCAGCGCGCTGTCCTTGAGGCCGTCGCCTTTGGGTCAGGACGCCCTGTTCTAACCTTCTGCCCGGGGAGCGCGGATCTGCCACTCAGCGGTCCAGATACCGTTGTGCTTGCCTGGGATGGGAGCCGCACGGCGGCGCGCGCCATGGCCGACGCCATGCCGATCCTTCGGAAAGCTCGTGAGATCACGGTGCTCACCGTGACAAATGACAAAGCGTCCACCGGCTCGGGCTCGGGCCGGGACGTCGTGCGGCATCTTAGAGCCCACGGCATAAGCGCCGTGGCCGAAGAGATAGACGGCGATGGACGTCGAACAGGGGTCGTGTTTTCGGACTATGTCGCAGCGAACCGTCCCGGGCTGTTCGTCATGGGAGCCTATGGCCATTCGCGGGCAAGGGAGTTCTTCTTGGGCGGAGCGACCGAACACATGCTCAATCATCTTCCGGTCCCCATGCTGCTCTCGCACTAGGGATACATCGGCTTGGGGCATGGCCCGCTCCCCGAACGAAAAACGGCCCCGGACTTTCGCCCGAGGCCGCTTCAAAACACATAGGCCGGTGAAGGCCGTCAGTCGTCGCGGTGCACGCGTTCGCGGCGCTCGTGACGTTCCTGGGCTTCCAGGCTGAGCGTCGCCGTGGGGCGAGCATCCAGCCGGGCCAGGCCGATCGGTTCGCCCGTTTCCTCGCAATAGCCGTAAGATCCGTCTTCGATGCGGCGCAGGGCCTGGTCGATTTTCGAGATCAGCTTGCGCTGGCGGTCGCGGGTGCGCAGTTCAAGCGCCCGATCAGTTTCCGAAGACGCGCGATCGGCCAGATCGGCGTGATTTTCGGTTTCTTTCTGGAGGTGAGCCACCGTTTCGCGAGATTCGCGAAGGATCTCATCCTTCCATTCGTTCAGCTTGCCCTTGAAGTACTCAAGCTGACGCGCATTCATAAACTCTTCGCCCTCGGAAGGGCGATAGGTCTTCGGATCGACTAGAACAGTGGCCGTTTGCATTAACGCCTCACGCCCCGATGAACTCAGCCTTGGACAGGCCGGGTGCTTATACCAAAAGAATAGCCGCGTTCAATGAACCTCGCGTGAGTGGGGCGTTCAGGCGCGCTCCACTCGCGCGTTCGGCTTCAAACCCGGCCTGTGACTTGGCCAGAAACGCGCCAAACCGCGGCGCGCAACATCTTGAATTCGCTGATGGCGCGCCCGTGGATATCGTCCGTGGTCGCCGCCTGACCATCAGCCGCCTCGCGCCTGTTCGAGCTTGGCTTTTTCCACCGCCGCTCGCGTCTCGATCTCGTTGAGCACGCCCTCGAGCCGGGGATCATCCGTCGAATCGCGCTGCTCGCGGATGGCGCGGGTCAGCCGGTCGAGGGTGGCGGTCGAGACATCGCCGTCGAGCAGGGCGATCTTGACCTCACCCAGAATGTCGAGAATGCCGTCGGCGCGCTTGACCGCGCGCTTGCGGCGCTCCAGCGGATCGCCCATGGCCTGCAGGGCAAGAAGCGCATCCAGCGAACCGATCCCGGCCACGCCGCCCGCCTGGGCCACACTGGCCGCGCCGCTGGCGCCATTGACCGAAGGCAGTGAAAAGCTGGCGCCGCTTCCCGAAGCCTTGGCCCGCGATGCGCCGCTCGCGCCTACGCTCCCCGTGCTCGAAACCTTCATGGGTAAGCTGCTCCATAGTCCGTGAAGCGAGTCACAGTTCTCGCCACCTCCCCATAATCCAGTCTGGCGCTTGAAGTATGGTTAATGCCGGGCAGATTCTGCCCAAGGGCGCCCTGGCGCCTGCGTCAAAACGCACAAAGCCTTACGACTCAAGCCTTTGAGATTGGCCCGCTTTTGGCATGGGTCGGCATGGGGACGTCTCCCCACGTCAGGATAGCCATGTCGCGTTTACGTCTGCGCACCGCTTTCGCCCTCATCGCCACGGCCTGCGCCCTGGTGGGGACCCCCGCGTTCGCCAAGTCACGGATCAAGGACATCGTCTCGTTCGAAGGCGTGCGCGACAACCAGCTGATCGGCTATGGCATCGTCGTAGGCCTGAACGGTTCGGGCGACAGCCTGCGCAACGCCCCGATGACCAAGCAGAGCCTCGAGGCCATGCTGGAGCGTCAGGGCGTCAATGTGCGCGACGCCAATCTGAACACCAAGAACGTCGCCTCGGTGATGGTCACCGCCAACCTGCCGGCCTTCGCGGCGCCGGGCGCCAAGGTGGATGTCAGCGTCTCCACCCTGGGCGACGCCAAGAACCTGCTGGGCGGCACCCTGCTGGTCACCAGCCTGCAGGGCGCGGACGGCCAGACCTATGCCGTGGCCCAGGGCAGCGTGCAGACCGGATCGGTCTCGGCCGGCGGCGCTTCGGGCAGCTCGGTGTCCAAGGGCGTGCCCACGGCCGGCCGCATCGCCGCCGGCGGCATCATCGAGCGGGAAACCGGCTTCCAGATGGTCAATATGGGCGAACTGCGCATGACCCTGCGCAATCCCGACTTCACCACCTCGCGCCGCATCGCCGACGCCATCAACGGCCAGTTCCCCCGCAGCGCCCAGGCCCAGAACCCGACCATCGTCGCCGTGCGCCCGCCCGCCGGCATGGACATGATCAGCTTCATCACCGCCATCGAGAACCTGCAGGTCGAGCCCGACGGCCCGGCCAAGGTGATCATCGACGAGGTGTCGGGCGTGATCGTGATGGGTGACGATGTCCGCATCAGCCAGGTGGCCATCGCCCAGGGCAATCTGACCATTTCGGTCCAGGAGAGCCCGGCCGTCAGCCAGCCCGCCCCGTTCAGCCAGGGCCAGACCGCCGTGGTTCCGCAATCTGCCGTCAGTGTCGACGAGGAAAAGGGCAAGAAGCTGATCACGCTCAGCAGCGGCGCTTCGCTCAAGAGCCTGGTCGGCGGCCTCAACGCCCTGGGCGTGACCCCGCGCGACATGATCTCGATCCTGCAGGCGGTGAAGGCCGCCGGGGCCCTGCAAGCCGATATCGAGGTGATGTGATGAGCGCCCTGACCCTGACCTCTCCCCCGATCACCAACCTGCAGGCCTCGACCACAGCGCCCGCCTCGGGGGCCGAATTGCTCAAGCGCGGCCAGATCAAGGAAACCTCCGAGAAGTTCGAGGCCTCGTTCCTGTCGGTGATGATGCAGTCGATGTTCGCCGGCGTGAAAACCGCCGCGCCGTTCGGCGGCGGTCAGGCCGAGGACATGTTCAAGTCGCTGCTCACCGAGTCGATGGCCAAGGAAGTCTCCAAGGCCGGCGGCGTCGGTCTGGCCAGCACCGTCCAGCGTGAAATGCTCAAGCTTCAAGGGTTGAAGGACTAGTCATGGCCCTCGCCGCACACGATCCCAACGACCGCGTCGACCAGCTGGTCATCCTGACCGAGCGCCTGACCGACCTGATCGCCAAGGAGGCCACCGCCTTCGAAGCCCGCCGTCCGCAGGACGCGGCCCAGTATGTCGAGGAGACGGCCAAGCTGGCCAATCTCTACCGGCACGAGTCGGCGCGGGTGCGGGCCAATATCGCCCTGATCTCCAGCGCCGACGCCGCCCTGCGCCTGCGCCTGATCCGCGCCACCGAGGCCTTCGACGCTGTCCTGGCCCGCCAGGCGCGCGCCCTCAACGCCGCCCGCACCGTGACCGAAGGCCTGGTGAAAGCCGTGGCCGAGGAGATCGCCAACCAGCGCGCGCCCGCCTCGGGCTATGGCGCCGGGGCGCGGATGAACAATCCGGTCTCCAGCGGCACCGCCATCACGCTGAACAAGAAGGCCTAGCGGGTCGCTTCGACCCAGCGGGCGATCAGCCGCGAGATCGCTGCGCCCCCGGCGTTGATCTCTGCCAGATCCTTCAGGGTGACGACGCCGCGATCCGGAGCCGGCCACTTGGCCAGCTTGTCGTCGTCCGCGAAGCAAAAGTCGCTGGCGTCCAGGGGCTTGGCCCCGCGATGCAGCACGATCCGATAGCCGCCCTTCCTGTCCAGACCCAGGGTGACGCGATCCTGGCCGTCATGGGCGAAGCTGGGCGCGTTCCATTTGATCTCTTCGGTCAGGCCGGGATGTGCGGTGACGACGAGGTGGCGCAGCGCATCGACAGCCAGCCGCGAGGGCGGGTCAAGCGCGGCGAGGTAGGTTTCGACGGATTGAGCCTTCGCCACGCTGTTTCCAATCACGCCATCGGTTGACGTAACCCTAGAGCCGGCCTTCAGGATGGGAAAGCGGCCTTAGTGCAGGAGACGCCATTGCTCGACGAAGCCTTGATCGCGGAAATCGCCGAGCTGCATTCGGGACCTGATCGTGGCTATCACGGCTGGAGCCACCCTCAGGCCCTGCTGCGCCTTTTCGCCGAGACAGAGGGTGATTTGGACGATCCCCTGGCGGTCTATTGCGCCATTGTTCTGCACGACGTGATCTATGAACCCCGCCGCTCCGACAACGAGACGCGTAGCGCGGTGCTCGCCCGAACGATGCTGCAGGACGTCATTCCGGGCGAGAGCCTGGACCGCGCCATTCGACTGATCGAAGCGACCGCGCGACACGCCATTCCCGCGGACCTGCCCGAAGGCGAAACCGCCGACATGGCGCGGTTCCTCGACATGGACCTTTCGATCCTGGCCGCGCCCACCGCCGTGTTCGACGCCTACGAAGCCGGCGTCCGACATGAGTATCGCGAGGTCCCCGAGGAGGCCTTTCGCCAGGGGCGCGCCGCGATCCTTGAGGGCTTCCTGGCGCGGGAAGCCCTCTACATGTCGGACTGGGGAAAACTACGTTTCGAGGCCCTGGCTCGCGAGAACCTCAGGCGCTCGATCGCCCAGCTTCGCGACTAGGCCGGAACGGCTTCGAGAGCCGGATAGTCCGTGTAGCCCTTCTCGTCCGGACCATAGAAGGTCGACGGAACCGGGGCGTTCAGCTCGGCCCCGATCCGCAGGCGCTCGACCAGGTCGGGATTGGCGATATAGGCCTTGCCGAAGGCGATGGCGTCGTACTTCCCGGCCTCCACCGCCGCATTGGCGGTCTCGCCGGTGAACTTCTCGTTGGCGATATAGACGCCGCCGAACGCCGCCTTCAGCGCCACGCCCAAACTGTCATCGCCCTGATATTCGCGGGCGCAGATGAAGGCGATGCCGCGCTGGCCCAGCTGCCTGGCGACATAGCCGAAGGTCGTGGCCAGGTCTGAATCGCCCATGGCGTGGGCGTCGGCGCGCGGGGCCAGATGGACGCCCACGCGGCCCGGGCCAAACACCGAGACGGCGGCGTCGGTGGCTTCGAGCAGCAGACGGGCGCGGTTCTCGATCGAGCCGCCATAGTCATCGGTGCGCTGGTTGGAGCCATCCTGCAGGAACTGGTCGAGCAGATAGCCATTGGCGCCATGCAGTTCGACGCCGTCGAAGCCGGCGGCCTTGGCGTTGGCGGCAGCGCGGCGGAAATCCTCGACCACGCCCTTGACCTCGTCCGTCGTCAGGGCGCGCGGCGTGGGATAGGGCCGCTCGGGGCGCAGCAGGCTGACATGGCCCTTGGCCGCAACGGCGCTGGGCGCCACAGGCAGCTCGCCGTTCAGCAGCGACGGGTCGGAAATCCGGCCGACATGCCAGATCTGCATGAAGATGCGACCGCCCTTGTCATGAACGGCGCGAGTGACCGGCTTCCAGCCCTCGACCTGTTCCTGCGACCAGATGCCGGGCACGCCGGCATAGCCGACGCCCTGGGGCGAAACCGGCACGCCTTCCGAGATGATCAGGCCGGCGCTGGCGCGCTGGGCGTAATACTCGGCCATCAGCGCATTGGGGATCTGGGTCGGGCCGGCGCGCAGGCGGGTCAGCGGCGCCATGATCACGCGGTTGGGCAGATCCAGGTCGCCGAGGCGCAGCGGGTCGAAAAGCGTGGGCATGGAGGCCGTCCTCAAGGGAAAGGCGCCGCTCGGCGGCGCGAGACCCTGATGTGGCGCTGCGTCGCAGCAAAACAACCGGCCTGGCCTGTAAATCTCGTGCGCCGCCCTTTCAGACGGTGGTCGCGCCTAGAGCGTTATTCGGCGAAGTGGATACCGGTTCGCCGCCGAAATAACGCGTCAAAACAAAAAATCTAGAGCAAACGACATGATGCAATCATGGCGACCTTTGCTCTAGTTCGGCGCGATGGTGTTGAACACATAGATCAGCGAGCCGACGCCGCCGATGAACACCATGAAGTCGACGACCGGATTGCGCGGCTTGACGCCTTGGGCGTCACGGATCGCCTGCTTGCCCTGTTCCTGCTTGTCAGCCTTGGCGGGCTTGGCGGCCTTGCTCATGATGTGCTCCGTTTCTGGAGCCATTGAGCCAGACACTGCTGAAGATGGCGCTTTCAAAGGCGGTTAAGCGCCGGAAACCAAACCCCGCGCCGTGACACCCTACTGACACCTACTGTCAGCAGGCGGCGCAGCTTGCGAAGCGCGACGTTTGTTCGCATCTTGTTCTTGTGTTAATTCCCGGTTCGAGCCCTACATATAGCCGCCGCGCTGCACCCTCCTGGCGGCTCTCTGCGTTCCGGAAAACATGGCCGAACAACTGAACTTCATCCGCGTGCGCGGCGCCCGCGAGCACAATCTCAAGAACGTCAGCGTCGACATCCCGCGCGGCGAGCTGGTGGTGCTGACCGGCCTGTCGGGTTCGGGCAAGAGCTCGCTGGCGTTCGACACCATCTATGCCGAGGGCCAGCGGCGCTATGTCGAGAGCCTGTCGGCCTATGCCCGCCAGTTCCTGGAACTGATGAGCAAGCCGGACGTCGACCTGATCGAGGGTCTGTCGCCGGCCATTTCGATCGAGCAGAAGACCACCTCGCGCAATCCCCGTTCGACCGTCGGCACGGTCACCGAGATCCACGACTATATGCGCCTGCTGTGGGCGCGGGTCGGCATTCCCTATTCGCCCGCCACGGGCCTGCCGATCGAAAGCCAGACCATCAGCCAGATGGTCGACAAGATCACCGTCCTGCCCGAGGGCACGCGTCTCTATCTGCTGGCCCCGGTCGTTCGCGACCGCAAGGGCGAGTACAAGAAGGAGATCGCCGAGTGGCAGAAGGCCGGCTTCCAGCGGCTGAAGATCGACGGCGAATATTATCCGATCGAGGACGCCCCGGCCCTCGACAAGAAGTTCAAGCACGACATCGACGTGGTCGTGGACCGCATCGTCACCAAGCCCGACATGGAACAGCGCCTGGCTGACTCCATCGAGCAGGCCCTGCGCCTGGCCGACGGTCTGGCCGTGGCCGAATGGGCCACGATCGACGAGGGCGAGAAGGAGCCCAAGCGGCTGCTGTTCTCCGAACGCTTCGCCTGTCCGGTCAGCGGCTTCACCATCGCCGAGATCGAGCCACGCCTGTTCTCGTTCAACAATCCGGCGGGCGCCTGCCCGGCCTGCGACGGCCTGGGCGCCAAGCTGGCCTTCGACGCCGACCGGGTGGTGCCCGACAAGGACAAGGCCCTGCACCAGGGCGCCATCGCGCCCTGGGCCAAGGGCCCCTCGCCGCTCTACACCCAGACCCTGCAGGCCCTGGCCCGCCACTACGGCTTCTCGATGGACGAGCCCTGGCACAAGCTGGCCCAGAGCGCCCGCGACGTGGTGCTGCAAGGTTCGGGCGGCACGAAGATCAAGTTCATCTATGACGACAACGCCCGCAAATACGAGGTCGAGAAGCCTTTCGAGGGGGTGATGCCTAACCTCGAACGCCGCTGGCGCGAGACCGACAGCGCCTGGGTGCGCGAGGAACTGGGCCGTTACCAGTCCGACACCCCCTGCGAGGTCTGCCACGGCAAGCGCCTGAAGCCGGAAGCCCTGGCGGTGAAGATCGCCGGCATGGATATCGCGGCCGTCTCGATGCTGGCCATCCGTCCGGCCAAGGACTGGTTCGCCGGCCTGGAAGCCCAGTTCAGCGACAAGCAGATGGAGATCGCCCGGCGGATCCTGAAGGAGATCAATGATCGCCTGCGGTTCCTGGTCGATGTCGGGCTGGACTATCTGAACCTGTCACGCGGCTCGGGCACCCTGTCGGGCGGCGAGAGCCAGCGCATCCGTCTGGCCAGCCAGATCGGCTCGGGCCTGACCGGCGTGCTCTACGTCTTGGACGAGCCGTCGATCGGCCTGCACCAGCGCGACAACACCCGGCTGTTGCAGTCACTGCAGGGCCTGCGCGATCTGGGCAATTCGGTGCTGGTGGTCGAACACGACGAGGAAGCCATCCTCACCGCCGACTATGTGATCGACATGGGTCCCGCCGCCGGCGTGCACGGCGGCGAGATCGTCGCCGAGGGCAAGCCGGCCGACATCATGGCCAATCCCAACAGCATCACCGGCCAATATCTGACCGGCGCCCGCGAGATCGAGGTTCCGGAAGAGCGCCGGCCGATCAACAAGAAGAAGATGCTGCGCGTCATCGGCGCCACCGGCAACAACCTCAAGGGCGTGACCGGCGAAATCCCGGTTGGCACCTTCACCTGCATCACCGGCGTCAGTGGCGGCGGCAAGTCGACCTTCACGATCGAGACCCTCTACAAGGCCGCCGCCCGTCGCCTGAACAATGCGTCGGAGGCCCCGGCCCAGCACGAACGCATCGAGGGGCTGGAGAATTTCGACAAGGTCATCGACATCGACCAGTCGCCCATCGGCCGCACCCCGCGCTCGAACCCGGCGACCTATACCGGCGCCTTTGGCCCGATCCGCGACTGGTTCGCCCAGCTGCCGGAAAGCAAGGCGCGCGGCTATGGCCCCGGCCGCTTCAGCTTCAACGTCAAGGGCGGGCGCTGCGAGGCCTGCCAGGGCGATGGCCTGATCAAGATCGAGATGCACTTCCTGCCCGACGTTTACGTCACCTGCGACGTCTGCAAGGGCAAGCGCTACAACCGCGAGACCCTCGACATCCTGTTCAAGGGCAAGACCATCGCCGACATTCTCGACATGACCGTCGAGGAGTCCGCCGACTTCTTCAAGGCCGTGCCGCCGATCCGCGACAAGATGGAGACGCTCAAGCGCGTGGGCCTGACCTATATCAAGGTCGGCCAGTCGGCGACGACGCTCTCCGGGGGTGAAGCCCAGCGGGTCAAGCTGTCCAAGGAGCTGTCCAAGCGGGCCACCGGCCGCACGCTCTACATCCTCGACGAGCCCACCACCGGCCTGCACTTCGAAGACACCAAGAAGCTGCTGGAAGTGCTGCATGAGCTGGTCGACCAGGGCAACACCGTGGTCGTCATCGAGCACAATCTCGACGTGGTGAAGACCGCCGACTGGCTGCTGGACTTCGGCCCCGAAGGCGGCGACGGCGGCGGCGAGATCGTCGCCGTGGGCTCGCCCCAGGACGTGGCCAAGGTCGAGGCCAGCTGGACCGGGCGCTATCTGAAGGACGTGCTGGACCGCCATGAGGTGCGTCGCAAGGCGCGGGTGGCTGAGCTGAAGAAGAGCAAGAAAAGCGCCTGATCCTGGTGATCGCTTCTCTGGAGCGATCACCAAAAGCCCGCTCTCCCCGGCGAAGGCCGGGGCCCAGATTCAGCCTGAGCGTTTGGGGATGATGCGCCCTACCGCAGAGCCCCGATCAATCAGGCCTCTGGGTTCGACCTGGGCCCCGGCTTTCGCCGGGGAGAGCGGAAAGGTTAGGTGCTCGGAGCCACCGGCTCCGCCCCACCCGCCTTGAGGATCCGGTAGATCTCCGGGGCCGGCGAGAAGATGATCAGCGAGGTCAGTACCGAGATCACGCCCGCAAACACCGCCCGCGCCAGGCCGATCGGCGTGAAGAAGGTCTCCAGCGAGCTCATGTCCGGTTCGAACAGGCCGCCAAGGCCGCCGATGCCCCCCGAGGCGATCACGCCCACGGCGGCCACGATGGTCATGATCAGCAGATAGACGATGACCGCCATCACCACCGCCAGCACATAGGCCCCCAGCATCGCGCCGACATGCCCCTTGGTCATGGCCCACGAGGCCCGGATGGCGATGCGGCCGGTGTCAAAGGTCATGGTCGAGGCGAAGGACAGCCGCACGGCGAAATAGATCATCAGGCAGGCCACGCCGACAAAGCCGATCAGGCCCGTCAGCGCCGCGATCGCGCCGCCCCCCGCCGCCACGCCGATCCCCACCAGAATGGCCGACAGCAGGATGGCCGTGACATAGACCGCCAGAATGATCAGATTCACCAGGATCAGCGCCCCGGCCTGCCGCAACTCATCCGCGCCGAAGCGCAGATAGGCCGAGCGGCTGTCGCCCGGTTGCAGGACCATGCGGTTTACCGCCGCCAGCATCACCGAATAGAGCGCCAGGCTGTAGATCAGCGATACGCCCATCAGCGGCGCCAGGCCGCCCATGATCGCCAACATCTCCTCGGGGGAGGCGTTGTT
Source organism: Caulobacter sp. GSs2 (assembly GCF_058680895.1). The sequence continues at coordinate 1,109,464 of NZ_CM178725.1, forward strand.
GTCGGCGCTGAGCGCCATGAAGGCGTTCAGTTGCGGGCCGGCGACCTTGATGGTCAGGGTGCTGGTCAGCAACGACAGCACCGTCATCAGCGCCGCCCACAGCGCAATGGTCCGAGGATGCTCCCGCACGAGCCGGAAGCCGACGAAGGCGGCGTCGGAGGCGGAGAACTTGGACATGCGGCCCTCGGGGAAAGAACGAGACAAGCGCTACGCGTAACAAGGTTTGCGGCGTTTCGACAGGGCGTGGACGCCGAAATCGACCTGAGCGCGAATGCCGCTTGCCCGCCCTGCCTCGCCAACTCTAACATCTGTTTGAAAGCGGCCGTCAGCGTCGCCAATCCGGGAGGATCGACGATGAAGCTCTATGGCGAAGCCAACCCCGCGCCCAATCCGCGCCGGGTGCGGATCTTCCTGGCCGAAAAGGGCGTCGACCTGCCGGAGATCCGCGTCGGCATGCGCCAGGGCGGTCACAAGTCGCCCGAGCACAAGGCCCGCAACAGCCTGGGTCAGGTCCCGACGCTCGAACTGGACGACGGGACGATGATCAGCGAGAGCGTCGCGATCTGCCGCTATCTGGAGGCCCTGCATCCAGATCCGCCGATGTTCGGCGCCACGGCTCTGGAACAGGCCCAGATCGATATGTGGGTGCGGCGGATCGAGTTCCAGCTGCTGATTCCGGTCGGCATGTTCTGGCGCCACGCCCATCCGCTGACCGCCGCCCTGCTCACCCAGAACGTCGAGTTCGGCGAATCCAACCGCGAGACCGTGGCCCGGGCCATGAAGTGGCTGGATCGCGAACTGGCCGACGGCCGCGCCTTCATCGCCGGCGAGACCTATTCCATCGCCGACATCGTGGCCCAGACCACGATCGACTTCGCCAGCTTCATCGGCCTGGAGGCGCCGGAGGAGACGCCGCATCTGGCCGCGTGGCGCGAGCGGGTGGGATCGCGGCCCAGCGCGGCGGCCTAAGCCTAACTCCAAGTTCAAGCTCAAAATAAGCTTGTCATCCCGGCCGCAGCGAAGCGGAGAGCCGGGACCCAGGGGCAACCGCGATGCGTCGCCCCCTGGGTCCCGGACAGCCTCTGCGAGGCTTCCGGGATGACAAGAAATAGGACTTCAAATCGACTTTAGACTGACTTTACGCCTCGCCCGCCGTCAGCTGCCGCAGGGCGGCGGCCGGGGCCGAGGTGACGATCACCGCCTGCAGGGTCAGGAACACCGGGGCCAGCAGCAGATTGGCCAACAGGGCCAGGATCAGGCGCGGGTGGCTGGCCGCCGGGCCGCCGGCGATGGGGTCTTCCAGGCCTCCGGCGAGCACCGCGCCGACGATGCTGGACACCGTGGCGCCCAGGATCGAGACGATCACACACAGCACGATGACGATGACCAGCATGGCCAGCAGTCGCCAGAACTGGCCGTGGGTCAGCAGCCAGGCGGCGCGCGGATCAATGTGGCCGACCATGAAGGCATGGGGCGCCAGCAGCGACAGCCGCACCGCCACCCAGGTCGACAGGCCGATCACGGTCAGGGCGCCCAGGAAGCCGAACCAGCCGGCGACGGGCGTGCCACCCAGCAACGCCGTTCCCAGGGCCACGACGCCGCCGGGGATCACCATCACCATCAGGGTGGCCGCCCAGTGGATCAGCGACACGACCAGCAGTCGAAGGTCCTCGCGGCCGACCCGCAGATAGGCCCAGCGCCGCTGCTCGGGGTGCAGCACGGCGCGCATGATGGCCGCCGACAGGATCGCGCCCAGCACCAGGGCCAGCATGATCAGCAGCACCATCACCCCGCCCAGGCGAGAGACGATGTCGAGGATCTCGCGCGGGTCGGCCGACGACGAGCGCAGCGCCAGATCGGCGCGGTCCTGCTCGCCCAGCACCATCTTGACCAGCAGGCCCAGCAGCGGAAGCGTCACCAGCGAGAACCCGGCCCAGGCCAGCACCACGACGGGATGCCGGCGCATGATCCTGAGCCCTTCGAGGGCGGCGTCGACGGGCGAAAGCAAGGTCATCTAGACATCCCGCGAAGGCGACACGGTCGACGCATGGCGCCGTCGATAGACGTGAACGAGCGCGCCGGTCCAGACCGGCGCCAGATAGACATAGCCAAAGACCGCGCCCAGCGCCGCCAGCACGCCGTCAAAGCCTGGACCGGCCCAGCGTCCGACCAGGTTGAACGCCGCCAGCAGGGCCGCGACCGGGGCGGCCAGCAGAGCGCCGGCGACCAGCACCTGCAGGGCGACGCCGCGCGTCAGCGGAAAGGCGCTCAGCACCCGCACCCCCGACTGGTCCACCGAGGCCGCCGCCGCCAGGGACAGGCGCACAGCCAGCCAGAGCAGCAGGGCCAGGCCCAGCAGCGGCGCGGCGCCGGCTACGATGGTTCCGGGTCCCGAGCCGGCCAGGGCGTCGCGCCAGGCCTGGGACGAGGTGGCGTCAAAGCCCGGCGCATTGGCCCGCGCCACGCCCAGGGCGATGGCTCCGACCACCAGGATCAGCACCGCCGTCACCACCAAAAGGAAGGCCGCGATCAGCAGCTGAACGCCTAGCAATCGCCACTCATCCAGGCCCCAGCGCAGACCGGCCAGACCGACGGACTTGCCAAAGGCGTGGCGATAGAGCGCCCCGAGGGCCAGGGCTATGGCGATGATCTCGGCCAGCAGCGCCAGACCGCTGACGGACGGCGGCAGGACGCGGGTCAGAACACTGATCACGACGGCGGTCAGCAGAGCGGCCCAGCAGGCGCGAACCGACGGACCCAGGCCCGCCACCCCCGCCCGAACGGTCGCCCCGATCGCGACCGATCGATCCATCATCGCACGCCCCTGTCAAACTGCCCGGCCTGAGTCGCGCGGAGCAGCCTGTTTACGACGCGCCGCGCCGGGTTGCGACGCGTCGCGGTGACGCTCGGACGGATTTCCGCCGGACGTGGCGCCCGCGCCGCGTTAAGCGTCCCGCTGCAGGCTCAGATCCCTGTAGGCGGCCGCCCACGGCGCACAGAACAGGGCGACCAGACAGGACCCGATCAGGGTCCCGACCAGACCCACCACAGCCAGCCACGGCCAGACGCGGCGCAGCAGATCGAGCGGCGGCTGAGCCAGGAACGCCTGCACGGCTTCAGGATCAGTGAGCCAGACCGGCGGCCCGCCCGCCGCGAACATCGCGCCCAGCACCACGCCGGCCACGATCAGCTCCAGGACGAACACCATCAGCAGGCTCAGAAGCGCCATGCCCAGCAGTCGCCAGGCCGAACCGCGCGTCAGCGACCAGGATTCAAACAGCCGAAACTGACCGTCGGCGAAGGTCATGGGCGCGGCCATGGACAGGCGCAGGCCCAGCCACACCAGCACCCCAACCGCGACCAGGCCAAGCCCGACCGCCGTGAGAATACCCGCCGTCGCGCCCTGCCCCTGTGCTCCGCTGGCCAGACCGACGATGAACGCCGGCAGCATCACGCCCAGGGCGGCAATCACCGCGACGATATAGGCCAGCACACTGACCACCAGGAACAGCAGGGTCAGCCACAGTTCCTGCGCGCCCAGCCGCAGGAAGGCGCCGCGCGACTGGTCAGGCTGCAGCACGGCGCGGAACACCGCCGAGCAGATCAGGGCCTTGATGAAGGTGCTCCACAGCCAGCCGCCGATCTGCAGCAGCATCAGGCCCGACTGCAGCTGCATCATCTGACGCATGGCCTCCTGGTCGATCGGCCCGTCCTTGGGCGGCATCATGGCCGCCACGGTCTTGAGGATCTCCGGCCCCATCAGCGGGATCAGCGCCAGCAGCGGCGCCAGCGACAGGACCAGCATCACAACGCCCCAGGTCAGGACCGCTCCCGGATCGCGCGCGATGACGCCAAAGCCCGCGAACGCCGAACCCGCTACCGAGATCTTGGCCATCTGCTTCCCCCGCGTCCGCCCGCGCCAGACGCGCCGAACTTCCGTGAGCCTACACTCAGGTTTCGTTCGGCGACAGCCGGGGGTATGAGGGCGCGCATGAGCACTCAGACTTCCTCCATCGCCCCCATCCACGTCATCGGCGGCGGCCTCGCCGGTTCCGAAGCCGCCTGGCAGATCGCCAGCGCCGGCGTACCCGTCGTGCTGCACGAGATGCGACGCGACCTGCCCTCCGGCCCCATCCGCACCGAGGCGCACCACACCGACGGCCTGGCCGAGATGGTCTGTTCTAACTCGTTCCGCTCCGACGACTGGCAGTTCAATGCCGTGGGCCTGCTGCACGCCGAGATGCGCCGGATGGACTCGCTGATCCTGTCAGCCGCCGACCAGCATCAGGTGCCCGCCGGCGGCGCCCTGGCCGTCGACCGCGACGGCTTCTCGGCCGAGGTCACCCGCCGTCTGGAGGCCCATCCGCTGGTGACCATCCAGCGCGAGGAAATCGCCGGCCTGCCTCCGGCAGACTGGGACAGCGTCGTGGTGGCCACCGGCCCCCTCACCTCGCCCGCCCTGGCCGACGCGATCCTGGAGCTGTCGGGCGAGGGCCAGCTGAGCTTCTTCGACGCCATCGCCCCGATCATCCACCTCGAGTCGATCGATATGGACCTCGCCTGGCGCCAGTCGCGCTACGACAAGGAAGGCCCCGGCGGCGACGCGGCGGCCTATATCAACCTGCCCATGAACAAGCAGGAATATGAGGCCTTCATCGACGCCCTGCTCGACGGCCCCAAGGCCGAGTTCAAGGAGTGGGAGCACGTCCCCTATTTCGACGGCTGCCTGCCCATCGAGGTGATGGCCGAGCGCGGTCGCGAGACCCTGCGCCACGGCCCGATGAAGCCCGTCGGCCTGACCAATCCGCGCGATCCGCTGGTCAAGTCCTACGCCATCGTCCAGCTGCGCCAGGACAATGCGCTGGGCACCCTGTGGAACATGGTCGGCTTCCAGACCAAGCTGAAGCACGGCGCCCAGGCCGAGGTGTTCCGGATGATCCCGGGCCTGAAGGACGCCCAGTTCGCCCGACTGGGCGGGCTGCACCGCAACACCTTCATCAACAGCCCGCGCCTGCTGGACCGGTCCCTGCGGATGAAGGTCGAGCCGCGCCTGCGCTTTGCCGGCCAGATGACCGGCGTCGAAGGCTATGTCGAGAGCGCCGCCACCGGCCTGCTGGCCGGCCGCTTCGCCGCCGCCGAACGACTGGGCCGGACGCTGGAGGCCCCGCCCGCCACCACCGCCCTGGGCGCCCTGGTCGATCACGTCACCGGCGGCCACATCGCGGCCGACGTGGAAGCCGGCAAGACCAGCTTCCAGCCGATGAACATCAATTACGGCCTGCTGCCGCCGATGGAAGCGCCCAAGACCGGCGAGGACGGCGTCAAGATCCCGCTGAAGGAGCGCGGCCGGGCCAAGAAGCGGCTGATGAGCCTGCGCGCCCTGGCCGACCTCGAGGCGTGGCTCAAGGCCTGACCCCCGGCGGCCGTTGATCCTGACCTCAGAGGGTCCAAATCCGAAAAAACGCCGTCACCCCGGGACTTGTTCCCGGGGCGACGGGATATAGAGCGCGAGGCGTCGAGCTCAGCGGCGCTTGGTATGACCCCGGCGGGCCGCCAGGTCTTCGTCGGCTTCCGGATGACCTGCTAGGCATTCGTGCTCTGCGAGGATCGAAGCTTTCGGCGGCGCGGGTTTAGCCCGCGCCGCCGTTTTCTTGCCGGCTGGAAAGGCCCGACGGCGAGGGCGAGCCGAACAGGCCAAAGCCCTTGAGAACCATCTTCAGCGCTTCCCAGTGTATGCCCGCCATAACGCCGACCACCTGCAGCGGATGGCCCATCAGGACCCGGCCCAGGGCCTTGTCGGTCAGCTCGACGCGCCTGCCGTCGAAACTGGCCGCCAGCTTCAGCCCCTCTTCGTCGAAGACGTCGATGCCCACATGCACGGCCTCGCCCGGCGGGGCGATTTCGAAGACGTAGCGCAGATCCATCGGCAGGAAGGGCGAGACGTGAAAGATCTTGTCGCTGGCCTGCCGCACCCAGCCGCCGCGCTCGCCCCGCACCGGCAGCACATAGTCGTGACGCTGGCCAAAGGTGTTGCGCACCGCGTGGACGATGGCCTTCAGCTCGCCCGTCTCGTCACGGCAGAAATAGACGCTGAGCGGATTGAAGCCGTGGCCCAGAACGCGCGGCATGCACAGCAGCGAAATCCTGGCGTCCGGCAGGTCGATGCCGTGGGCGTCCAGCCTGGCCTGCACCATCGCCTTGACCCCCTGCCCTGGGGTTTGCGCATGATCCCCGGAATGGAAGGACAGCAGGTTGAAGCGATCCAGCGAGAACCATTTCAGCCGCCGGTCCAGCGCCTCCAGTTCGTCGAGATCCAGCAGCAGCATGAAGACGCGATAGCGCAGTCCATGACGCCGTGGCCGCGATCTATGGTGCGCGACCTCGCCGACATAGAGCGCCGACGCCTGGGTCACGCCACCAGCTCGCGCAGGTCGTCTGCGGCCGGGTCATCGACGAAGATCCGGCTCGACGGATTGGGCGTCACCCATGGACGACGTCCGCCGCCCAGTTGCTCGGCCACGGCCAGGCCCGCCTGCAGGCCATCCTCGTGGAAGCCCGAGCCGAAATAGGCGCCGCAGAACCAGACCCGGTCGCGGCCCTGCAGCGACCAAAGGCGGCGCTGGGCCAGCATGGCCGGGCCATCGAACAGCGGATGCTCATAGACCTGATCGCGCAGAACGGTCTCGGCGCGGGGCGTGCGCTCGGGATTGAGCGACAGGAAGAACGGATCGGCGCTGTCCAGGGGCTGCAGTTTGTTCATCCAGTAGGTCACGCCGCCCGCGCCGCCGCCCGCGCGGCGGCCGACATGGTTCCAGCTGGCCCAGGCGGCCTTGCGGCGCGGCATCAGGCCCGGATCGCGGTGCAGCACCGTGCGGTTACGGCTGTAGCGGAAGGCGCCCAGCACCTCGACCTCGTCCGGCGTCGGAGCGTCCAGCATCCGCAAAGCCTGATCGGCATGGGCCCCGATCACGACGTGATCATAGAGCAGCGCCTCGCCGGTGATGTCCTCGAGGGTCACGCCGTCCGGCCCGCGCTGGATATGCCGCACCGGCCGGCCCAGCAGCACCTTGCCCTCGAAATCTGCGGCCAGGCGCGAGACATAGGCCTGGCTGCCGCCGACCACGGTGCGCCAGATCGGGCGCTTGTCGATGGGCAGCATCAGGCCGTGATTGTCGAAGAACCGCAGCAGGGCGGCGGCGGGAAACTCGCGGATGTCCTTCATCGAGGCCGACCAGATGGCCGCGGCCTGGGGCAGCAGGTGATCCTCGGCGAAGGCCTTGCCGAAACCCTGCTGGCGCAGATAGTCGTCCAGCCGGCACAGCCCGCCCTTCTCCAGCTCCAGCATGTCGCGCGTTCCGGTCTTGTAGAAGCGGGTGACGTCCAGCAGCATCTTCAGGAAGCGGAAGTTCAGCACGTTGCGCTTCTGGGCCAGCAGGTTGTTGCTGCTGTATTCCAGCGCGCCATTGTCCAGCGAGACACCGAACGACATGTCGCTGTCCACGGTCTCGACGCCGAGATGCTTAAACAGCGCGACCAGATTGGGATAGTTGGGCTCGTTATAGACGATGAAGCCGGTGTCGACCGGCACGCCCTCGACCGCCACCGTATTGGCGTGGCCGCCCAGCCGGCCGTCGGCTTCGTACAGGGTGACGTCGTGTTGCTTGGACAGCAGCCAGGCGGCCGACAGGCCGGCGATGCCGGACCCGATGACGGCGATGTTTAGACGTTGGGTCGGCTGCGGCGCGGGCAAATGATCGTTTCCTGCAGGGGTCTTGATAACGCTCGAGTTCCAGCTACGGCGCCGGAACAGTTTTGGACGCGCGGCGCATCCATTTGCGGGCCCGCGCGTAGCTTTGCGCGGATGACCCGCAGAGGGTCCAAAGCGCAGGGTCCCCGCATGAGCTTGGTCAAGGCCGCCATCCACGCCTTTGAAGACACGCCGATGCCGGACGTGGTCTCGCGCGCCGCGATCCAGTTCCTGGTTGGAGACGCCCGCCGGCGCCTGGCCGGCGCCCCCGCCGACGCCAGCGCCCGCTTCGCACGGACCATGGGCGAGCACCCGATCGCCGCTCATACCGACGCCGCCAACGCCCAGCACTACGAACTGCCCGCCGCCTTTTTCGAGGTCGTGCTGGGTCCCAACCTGAAATATTCCAGCGGCCTCTATCCGGCCGGGGCGTCCACCCTGGCCGAGGGCGAGGCCGCCGCCCTGCGCGAGACCGAACTGCACGCTGATCTGCAGGACGGTCAGGCCGTGCTGGAACTGGGCTGCGGCTGGGGTTCGCTGTCGCTGTGGATGGCCGAGCGCTTCCCTGGCTCAAAGATTACCTCGGTCTCCAACTCGGCCTCGCAGCGCGCCTTCATCCTGGCCCGCGCCGCCGCACGCGGCCTGAGCAACCTGACCGTCATCACCGCCGACATGAATGACTTTTCAACCGACCAGCGCTTCGACCGCGTGGTCTCGGTGGAGATGTTCGAGCACATGTCCAACTGGCAGGCCCTGCTGGGCCGGGTGCACGGCTGGCTCAAGCCCGACGGCCTGCTGTTTATCCACGTGTTCACGCACCGCAACACGCCCTACCGCTTTGACGTCAACGACCCGGCCGACTGGATCGCCCAGTATTTCTTCACCGGCGGCGTCATGCCCAGCTACGACCTGCTGGCCCAGTTCCCCGACCTGTTCGCCGTCGAGCAGGACTGGCGCTGGAGCGGCGCCCACTACGCCCGCACCGCCAGGCAGTGGCTGCAGAATTTCGACGCCAACCGCGCCAGGATCGATCCTGTGCTGGAAAGCGTTTATGGATCCGACGCCGCCGTGTGGCGGCGTCGCTGGCGTCTGTTCTTCCTGGCCACCGCCGGCCTGTTTGGCCATCGCGGCGGCGAGGAATGGGGCGTCAGCCACTATCGCCTTCGCCCTGTCCTCCAGACCACGAGCCCCGCATGATCCGCTATGTCTTCGGTTACCTGGCCACCGGCGGCGCCATGCTGGTGCTGGACATCATCTGGCTGACCCTGATGGCCCCGCGCCTCTATCGGCCGCGCATCGGCGAGCTGATGGCCGACCAGCCGGCCATGGTCCCGGCTGCGGCCTTCTACCTGATCTATCTGACCGCGATCATGCTGCTGGCCGTCCTTCCGGCTATCCGCGAGGACAGCTGGAAGCGCCTGCTGTTCAACGCCGCCGTGTTCGGCTTCTGCGCCTACGCCACCTACGACCTGACCAATCAGGCGACGCTGAAGGTCTGGTCGACCACGATCACCGTGATCGACATGGCCTGGGGCACGTTCCTGACCACGGTCGCGGCCAGCGCGGGTTTCGCGGCCATGCGAGCGATGAAATAGGGACTTCAAATCCGCTTCCCGGCGACCGCCGGAAGCGGATTTGCGGCGCGACGCAAACCATTGCCTCGCGTCGGCGAGCATGTCACCGTTATGGGTAAGAATGTCCCGGAGCTGCCTCACCTAATGGATGCCGATTCCAGTCGCGCCCTGCTTTCGCGCGCGATCGCCCGAGTAGCCAACCGCGACTCCGACGCGCTGAAATACGTGTATCGCCACACGTCAGCGAAACTGTTTGGCGTCTGCCTCCGTATCTTGAACGACCGCGAGGAGGCGGAAGACGTGCTTCAGGATGTGTATCTCTCGGTCTGGAACAAGGCTGATCGCTTTGATCCGGAAAAGGCCAGCCCGATCACCTGGCTGGTGTCGATGGCCCGCAACCGCTCGATCGACAAGCTGCGCGCGCGCGGTGGCCGCGTGATGGCGGGCGTCGAAGAAGCCGAAGCCATTCCCGACGCGGCGCCCCTGGCCTCGACCGTGGTCGAGACTGACGAGGACCGACTGCGCCTCAACGGCTGCCTGGACCAGCTGGACCCGAAACACGCCGGCGCCGTGCGCACCGCCTTCTTCGAAGGCGTGACCTATGACGCCCTGGCCCAGATGCTGAACGTGCCGCTGGGCACCATGAAAAGCTGGATCCGGCGCAGCCTGATCAGCCTCCGCGCGTGTCTCGAAGCATGACCGACCTCAGCACGCCCGAAGACGAACGTCCCCTGGCCGGCGAATATGTGCTCGGCGTCCTCGATGCGACCGAACGCGCCCAGGCCCAGGCCCGTATCGCCGCCGAACCCGGTTTCGCCCGCGCCGTGCAGTGGTGGGAGAACCACCTCACCCCTCTGGCCACCGACATCAAGGGCGTCGAGCCGTCGGCCGGCTTGTGGCCGCGGATCGCCAACCTGATCGGCGACGCGGCCAAGCCGTCGCTGTGGAACAATACCCGCGTCTGGCGTGGCGTGTCGGTGGGCGCCATCGCCCTGGCCGCCGCCAGCGTCGCGGCCCTGGTGATGACGCCTCGCGCGCCGCCCGTTCCCGCTATCGCGCCGACACCGGCCGCCGCCGAGGTGGCCCTGATCAATGACCCGGCCTCGAACAAGCCGGCCCTGGTCGCCACCCTCGACCACGCGACCGACAAGCTGATCCTGACGCCGGTGGCGATGGAGATGCCCGAGGGTCGCGAGCCCGAACTGTGGATCATCCCCGAGGGCCAGAAGGCCATCTCGCTGGGCATGATCCCGAAGAACACGCCGATCCAGATCGCCCTGCCGGCCGGCCTGCGCGGCGGCGGAACCTATACCGCCACCCTGGCCATCACCGACGAGCCCCCCGGCGGCGCCCCGACCGGCGTGGCCACCGGTTCGGTCCGCGCGATCGGCAAGTTCGTGAAGGCGTAGCTCGCGCTAAGTAAGTAGTTTATGACTTATTCGCAGGCGCCGGCCGCAAAGGTCTGGCGCCTGTCGAGGCATCGGCGGGTGATCGAGATCCCTGCCCGCCTTGGGCCGCGCGGCTGAAGACAAGCTGCGCTACCAAGGACGCCACGGCAAGCCTGGCTGTGGATCGGAGCCGAGACGGGGTGACGGGGAAGTTCGACATCGGCGGCAGGGCAAAGGCCCGCTGCGACCTGCTGGGCGTATCGCCCTATAGCGAGGTCGAGGGCCAGCTGACGCGTCGCTTCCTGACCCCCGCCCACGCCGCCGCCCTCGACACACTGGGCCTGTGGATAACTTCAGCCGGCATGAGCGTCCGTCGCGACGCCGCCGGCAGTCTCGTAGGCCGCTATGAGGGCGAAACGCCGGGCGCGCCGGCCCTGCTGATCGGCTCGCACATCGACAGCGTTCGCAACGGCGGGCGCTATGATGGTCCACTGGGGATCATGCTGGGCATCGACGTGGTCGAGGCCTTGCGCGACGCCGGCCGCCGCCTGCCCTTCGCCATCGAGGTCATCGCCTTCGGCGACGAGGAGGGCTCGCGTTTCGCCGCCTCGATGAGCTGCAGCCGCGCCATCGCCGGGACGCTGGATCCGTCGGCCGTGCTGGGCATGACCGACGCCGAGGGCGTGACCCTGGCCGATGCGTTCGCGGCCTTCGGGCTCGATCCGGCCCGGATCAGCGACGCGGCGCGCAAGCCGTCCGACGTCATCGCCTTTCTGGAAGCCCACATCGAACAGGGCCCGGTTCTCGAAGCCGAAGGCCTCGCCCTGGGCGTCGTCACCGCCATCGCCGCCCAGAAGCGCCTGATGGTGCGCATCACCGGCATGGCCGGCCACGCCGGCACCACGCCCATGCATCTGCGCAAGGACCCCGGCCCCGCCGCCGCCGAGTGCCTGCTGGCCCTGGAGCGCATCTGCCTGGCCGGAACCGACAATCTGGTCGGCACCGTCGGCCGCATGACCGCCCTGCCCGGCGCCTTCAACGTCATCCCCGGCGCGGTCGAGTTCTCCATGGACATCCGCGCCGAGACCTCCGCTGTGCGCGACGCGGCGGTCGAGGCCGTCACCGCCGAAATCCACGCCATCGCCGCGCGGCGGGGTCTGACGGCGTCCGTCACCCTGCTGCAGGCGCTGGACGAGAGCCCCTGCGATCCATCGCTCACCGCCCTGCTGGAACAGGCGGTCGGCGACCTTGGCCCGCCGCCGCGCCGGCTGCCCTCGGGCGCGGGCCACGACGCCATGGTGATGGCCGCCCTGTGCCCCACCGCCATGCTGTTCATCCGCTGCGAGGGCGGGATCAGCCACAACCCGGCCGAGTCGGTCACGCAGGCCGATTGCGCCCTGGCGGCGCGGGCGATGCTGGGGTTCGTGGACAAACTCTCCGATCAATTTCTCCTGTCATCCCGGACGAGCGCGCAGCGCGAAGATCCGGGACCGACGCCTGAGCTCGGCGCTTCCGGCGGTCCCGGCTCTCCGCTCCGCTTCGGCCGGGATGACAATTCTTGAGTGACAAGATGACCACGACCTTCGGCGAACTCGACCACCCGCCCCGCCTGCTGATGGGCCCCGGCCCGATCAACGTGCACCCGCGCGTGCTGCGCGCCATGTCGGTGCAGCTGCTGGGCCAGTTCGACCCGGAATTCACCGGCTACATGAACGAGACCATGGCCCTGTACCGCCAGGTCTTCCAGACCCAGAACCGCTGGACCTTCCTGATCGACGGCACCTCGCGGGCCGGGATCGAGGCGGCGCTGGTTTCGGTGCTGGCGCCGGGCGACGATGTTGTGGTGATCAATGCCGGCCGCTTTGGCCTGCTGCTGTCCGAGATCGCCGAGCGCTGCGACGCCAAGGTCACCCTGGTCGAGGGCGAGTGGGGCAAGGTGATAGACCCCCAAGCGGTCGAGGACGCCGTCGCTCGGGTCAAGCCCCGCATGGTCGCCTGCGTGCACGGCGACACCTCCACCACCATGGCCCAGCCGATCGAGGCCATCGGCGAGATCTGCCGCCGCCACGACGCCCTGCTCTATGTCGACGCCACCGCCACCCTGGCCGGCATGCCCTGCCCGGTCGACCAGTGGCAGGCCGACATCGTCACCGCCGGCCTGCAAAAGTGCCTGGGCGGTCCCTCCGGCTCGGCCCCGATCACAATCAGCGACCGCGCCGCCGAGCACATCGCCGGCCGCAAGCATGTGGAGCGCGGCATCGCCACGGCGGGCGCGGTCTCGGGCGCCGGTCGCCGCATCGCCTCCAACTATTTCGACCTGGCGATGATCATGGACTACTGGTCCGACAAGCGCCTGAACCACCATACCGAAGCGGCGTCCATGCTCTACGCCGCCCGCGAATGCGCCCGCGTGGCGCTGGAGGAAGGTCTGGACGCCCGCTTCGCCCGCCACGCCTCGGCCGGCGCCGCCGTGGTCGCCGGGGTCGAGGCGATGGGTCTTCAGGTCTACGGCGACAAGGCTCACAAGATGACCAATGTCACCGGGATCTGGATCCCCGACGGCGTCGACGGCGACCGGGTGCGGGCCCGGATGCGCACCGAATTCGAGATCGAGATCGGCACGGCCTTCGGGCCGCTCACCGGCAAGATCTGGCGGATCGGGGCGATGGGCGTCAATGCGCGCAAGCATGCGGTGCTGACCACGCTGGCCGCGCTGGAGGCGGTGCTGCGGTGGGAGGGTTTCTCGGCGACGCCGGGGGCTGGCGTGGATGCGGCGGCGAAGGTGTTTTCGTGATGGACACGGCAAGTTTCATCTTCCCCCTACGGGGGAGGAGCGCCGCAGGCGCGGAGGGGGCCAGTCGTGGCGACCACTCGCCCCCACCTGACCGCTGCGCGGTCGTCCGCCCCCGTAGGGGGCAGATGAAATCACGATGACCAACCCCCGCGACCTCATCGGCTACGGCGCCACCCCGCCCCACGCCGCCTGGCCCAACGGCGCCCGGATCGCCGTGCAGTTCGTCCTCAACTACGAGGAAGGCGCCGAGCGCTCGATCCTGCATGGCGACCCCGCCTCCGAGTTCTTCCTGTCGGAAATGGTCGGCGCCCAGCCCATCGAGGGCATGCGCAACATGTCGATGGAGAGCCTCTACGAATACGGCTCGCGGGCCGGGTTCTGGCGCATCCGCCGGCTGTTCGACGAGCTGGGTCTGCCGCTGACCGTGTTCGGCGTCGCCCAGGCCATGGAGCGCCATCCCGACGCGGTCGAGGCGATGATGCAGTCCGGCTGGGAGATCGCCAGCCACGGCTATCGCTGGATCGACTACCAGCATTTCACGCCCGACCAGGAGCTGGAGCACATCGGCAAGGCCATCGAGATCCAGACCCGCCTGACGGGCCAGCGGCCGCTGGGCTGGTATCAGGGCCGCACCAGCCCCAACACCGCGCGGCTGATCGCCCAGGAAGGCGGCTTTGTCTATGACGCCGACAGCTATGCCGACGACCTGCCCTATTACGACGCCCAGCATGGCCGCCCGCAGCTGATCGTGCCCTACACGCTGGAAGCCAACGACATGCGCTTCACGGCGGCCCAGGGCTTCAACACCGGCGAGCACTTCTTCACCTATCTGCGCGACGCCTTCGACGCCCTGTACGCCGAGGGCGAGACCGCGCCGAAGATGATGAGCATCGGTCTGCACTGCCGCGTGGTCGGCAAGCCTGGGCGGATCCTGGGGCTGAAGCGCTTCCTTGAGCACGTAATGAGCCACGACAAGGTCTGGGTGGCCCGGCGCATCGACATCGCCCGGCACTGGCTCGCGACGCATCCGTATGGGGAAGCGTGACATGAGCGCGCCCCATATTTCCCCGTCATCCCCACGGCCATCGCATAAGATCAAAAGCGGTTGTCATCCCGGACGAGCGCGTAGCGCGAAGATCCGGGACCGACGCCTGAGCTCGGCGCTTCCGGCGGTCCCGGATCTGCGCCCGGCTTTGCCGGGCTTGTCCGGGATGACAGCGATTATTGTCGGTCCTGCGGGAGCTAATGCATGAGCTCGGCCCCGCCCCTCTCCCTAAAAATCCTCAACAGCATGAACCAGACCGGCTTCACCACCGCCCTGGGCTTCGCGTTCGAGCTGTCGCCCTGGGTGGTGCAGCGCGCCTGGGACGAGCGGCCGTTCGACACCGTCGAGGGCCTGCACGCCGCGATGATGCGGGTGCTGGACGCCTCGACCACCGCCGACAAGCTGGCCCTGATCCGCGCTCACCCGGAACTGGCCGGCAAGGCCGCCATCGCCAAGGCCCTGACCGCCGAAAGCAACGCCGAACAGGCCAGCGCCGGCCTCGACAGGCTGACGGCGGAAGAGTTCGAGCGCTTCCACCAGCTCAACGCCGCCTATGCCGCCCGCTTCGGCTTCCCGTTCATCATCGCCGTTCGCCTGAACGACAAGAGCTCGATCCTGGCGGCGATGCAGGCCCGGCTTTCCAACGATGAGGCCGCCGAGATCGCCGAGGCGATCAGCCAGATCGGCCACATCTCCCGGCTCCGCCTGACCGACGCGGTGAGCGCCTGATGGACTATGATTTCGCCACCTGGGGCAGCCTGGTCCTGCGCTGGCTGCATGTGATCACCGGCATCGCCTGGATCGGCGCGTCGTTCTATTTCGTCTGGCTGGACAACAATCTGCGCCCGCCCGTCCCCGAGAAAGAGGGCGTGAAGGGCGAGCTGTGGGCCGTGCACGGCGGCGGGTTCTATCACTCGCAAAAGTACATGACGGCCCCGCCGCACATGCCCGAGCACCTGCACTGGTTCAAATGGGAGGCCTACACCACCTGGCTGTCGGGCTTTGCTTTGCTGATCGTGCTCTATTACGTGGGCGCGCCCGTCTATCTGATCGACACCGCCAAGCAGGCCTTCACCCAGCCCCAGGCGATCGGCGTCGGCCTGGCCTTCATCTTCGGCGGTCTGCTGGTCTATGAGGCCCTGTGCCGCTCGCCGCTGGGCGGCCGCCCGCGCCTGTTCGGGATCGTGTGGTTCCTGAGCCTGACGGCCGCCACCTGGGCCCTGACCCAGATCTTCACCGACCGGGGCGCCTTCATCCACGTGGGCGCGATCATCGGCACCTGCATGGTCGGCAATGTGTTCCTGATCATCATCCCCAACCAGCGCAGGATCGTCGCCGACATGCTGGCCGGCCGCCCGGTCGATCCGCGCCTGGGGGCGATGGGCAAGCAGCGCTCGGTGCACAACACCCACATGACCCTGCCGGTCATCTTCATCATGATCAGCAACCACTATCCGGTGGTGACGGGCCATCCGCTGGCCTGGCTGCTGCTGGCCCTGATCAGCGCCGGCGGGGTGTCGATCCGCTATTTCTTCATCCTCAAGCACTCGGGCCAGATCCGGCACGAGTTCCTGTTCTACGGCGCCATGCTGATCTTCGCCGTCAGCGTGATCGCCAGCGGCAAGCCCAGGGCCGACGCCACCGCGATGTCGCCCGTGCCGTTCGCGACCGCCCAGGCCATTGTCCAGAAGCACTGCACGACCTGTCACGCCGCCGCGCCCACCCACAAGGGCTTCCCCGCCCCGCCTCTGGGCGCGACCTTCGACACGCCCGAGCACATCCAGAAATATGCGTCGAAAATTCACGAACGTGCGGTAGCCACCAGCAGCATGCCGCTGGGCAACGAGACCGGCATGACCGACGACGACCGCGCCCAGCTGGGCGCCTGGATCCAGCAGGGGGCCAAGATCCCGTGACCGACGCCACCGTTCTGGACGCCCCGGTCCCCGCAGCGGACGACGGCCCGCCGCCGCGCAAGCGCGACGCCGAGCGCACCCGCAAGGCGATCATGGCCGCAGCCCTGAAGGAGTTCTCTCAGGCCGGGTTCGCCGGGGCCCGCATCGAGCGGATCGTCAAGGCGGCCAAGTGCAATATCCGCATGCTCTACCACTATTTCGGCGACAAGAAGGGCCTGTACCTGGCCGTTCTGGAGGCCGCCTATGTGGACCTGCGGGCCCGCGAGGCCGAGCTGAAGATCGACTTCGACAAGCCGCTGGACGGCTTTCTGGAGCTGCAGCGCTTCACCTTCGACTACTTCGAAAAGCACCCGAAGTTCGAGGGCCTGCTGCGCAACGAAAACCTGATGCACGGCAAGTTCGCGGCCCAGTCGCGGGTCGTCACCGAGACCGCCTTTCCGCTGCGGCGGACCATCGAGCGCCTGATCGACAGCGGCCAGCAACAGGGCCTGTTCGGCCCGGATCTGGATCCGGTGCAGATCTATGTGACCATCGCGGCGATGAGCCGCTTCCACTTGGCCAACGGCTATTCGCTGTCAGCCACGCTGGACACCGACATGACCACCGCCGAGTGGCGTAAGGCGCGGCTGACCCACGCTCTGGCCCTGCTCGAAGGCTATCTGACGGCGGGGTCTAGGCCGGCTTCTGGACCAGCGGCGGACCGCTGAATTCGGTTTCGATCTCCACCGCCACCGCGTCGCTGACGCCCATGGTGGTGCCGGGCGCGGGCACGCCATAGGCGATCCCAAAGTCCGAACGCTTGAAGGTCCCAGTGGCCGAAAAGCCGATCCGGGCGTTCGGATCCATCGGGTGGCCCGCATAGCCGCCGTTGAAGATCACATCCAGCACCACCGGCTTGGTGACGCCATGCAGGGTGAAGTCGCCGGTGACCTTGGCGGTATTGGCGCCGGTGACCTCGACCTTAGTCGACTTGAAGGTGATGGCCGGATACTGCGCCGCGTTCAGCCACTGCGGCCCGACCAGCTCATCCTTGAACCCGGCCGGCGGGGCCGGCAGCGTCAGCGAGCGCGGATCGATCGTCGCCTCCAGCGTGGTCAGCTCCGGCTTGGCCGGATCGAAGTTCAGCCTCGCGTCAAACGCGGCAAAGCTGGCGGTGTAGTTGGAAAAGCCCAGATGGCTGACCTTGAACACCACCGTCGAGTGGCTCTTGTCGAGCGTGTAGGCCCCGGCCGGCACATTCACCGGCGCGGGCTTGGCGGCGGCAGGCGGCGGCGGCGCCTTCTCGGCGGCAGGCTTGGGCGAGCAGGCGGCGAGGCTCAGAAAAACCGTGGCGAGGAGGATCTTCTTCATGGCGTTTCCCTTGGCGGCGCGAGACGAAGATCGCGCTTTTTTTGTCGGTCGATAAGCCAAGAACGTTCGAAAAAGCCGCCGGCAGACTCCGATCCGCAAATAAGTGGCGCCGGACCGTCAGGGACGATCCGGCGCAAGACCTCACTACAGGAAGCTGTCGTAGCTGACGGCGTCGAGATTGACGCCCGCCAGCAGGATGACGTTTTCGAGCCCCGCCCCGCCCGGATCAGCGTGGCCGCTGAAGACATAGACGTCCGCGCCCACCTGGAAGGCGATGTATTCGTGGAAGGTGCTGGGCCCCGTCAGCATGGAATTCACCGTCGCCAGGGCGGAGGCGAAGCTGCCCGCGCTGCTCTCGACATAGCTGAAGCCCGCCGGGGCGTCGGAGAATCTCAGCTCATCATAGACCGAGAAGTCAGTGATGACGTCGACGCCAGCGCCGGTCGTGTCGATGGCCCTGGAGTCGCCGTTGGCGAACACGAAGGTGTCCATTCCCGTGTCGCCGAACAGTTGGTCGCGGCCTTGGCCGCCTATCAGGGTGTCAGCCCCCTCACGGCCCTCGAGTAGGTTGGCGCCGGCGTCACCTTTTAGAAGGTCATTGCCGGGGCCGCCGACCAGGTTCTCGACACCGCTGATATCCAGAACCTGTCCGGCGCCGATATCCTGAGGACCGATGATCGAGAGATCGACCACGGCCCCGCCGATCGGCGTGTAGCCGCTGGCCAGGTTCAACGTGTCGGTTCCGGCGCCGCCATTGACGACCGTCGTCCCGACCATGCCGGGCGCGCGCAGAACATGGAACAGATCGGCGCCGTCGCCGCCATCCAGCGTCACAGCGCCCCACATGGTGAAGAAGGTGTCGGCGCCGGCGCCGCCGGAAAGATGGTCGCCAGCCCCCTGGGTGCTGGCCTTCAGCAGATCGTCGCCATCGCCGCCGTCCAGCACGTCACCGCCACCGACCGCGACCAGATAATCGTTGCCCGCGCCGCCCGCGATGTAGTTCTCGGCCGTGTTGCCGCCGATGTAATCCTTGTCGGCGCTACCGATGACGCCCTCGATGGAAATGAGCGTGTCGCGTCCATTGTTGCCACCGCTCTGCTGGGTGATCGACAGGTCGATGAAGACCCCCTCGCCGCCATCCAGGGTGATGACGTCGAAGCCTTCGCCGCCGTCGATGGTGTCCGCGCCCCAGCCGCCATGCAGGTGATCATCACCCGCCCCGCCGACCAGGCTGTCATCACCCGCGCCGCCGGCCAGGACGTTGACGCCCGCATCGCCCGTCAGCACATCGTTGAACGCCGAGCCATAGACGTTCTCGACGCCGACCAGCTTGTCGACGCCGCCGCCGCCCGTGTTCTGGGCCGCCGTCAGGGTCAGGTTCACCGTCACGCCAGCCGTCGCGTCGTCATAGGCCGACCAGTCCGAGCCTTCGCCGCCGTCGAGGGTGTCGTTGCCCGCCCCGCCCTGCATGTAGTCGTCGTTCTGGCCGCCCAGCAGCGTGTCGGCCCCCGCGCCGCCGAACAGATTGTCCTCGCCCTTGCCGCCCGACAGGCTGTCATTGCCGTCGCCGCCGGCCAGATAGTTGACCCCGGCGTCGCCGATCAGGGTGTCGTTGAAGGCCGAGCCATAAAGGTTCTCGATCGAGACCAGCTTGTCGCTGCCACCGCCCAGGGTGTTCTGCGAGGTGGTCAGGTTCAGGTCGACCTTGACGCCCGAGGCCGCGTCTTCGTAGGCGGCCCAGTCGGCGCCCGCGCCGCCGTCGAGGGTGTCGGAACCCGCGCCGCCGAGGATGTAGTCTTCACCGTCGCCGCCCAGCAGCGTGTCATTGCCCGCCATGCCGGCCAGGACGTCGTCGCCCGCGCCGCCGGTCAGCTTGTCGTTGCCGCCAAAGCCGTAAAGCGTATCCGCATCGGCGCCGCCCGTCAGGGTGTCGGCCTTTTCACTACCGTTCAACAACATCTGCCCATCCCCACTCGCCCCAAACGGGCACGCGGCAAGGTTTAGTCAGAGGCAAGCGCCATCAGAATCGGTTTCACTTAGTAGGGGAATATTAAGGGTAAATATCGGCCGGATTTACTTTAATTTTGAGAGTATCCTCAGAATTGATCGATAATGATACATTCTGGATACGAACATTGACTGCGACTGATTGATGGCGATCAAAATCCGATGATCAGGCTCGGGGCGACCTGGTTGAAGCCGTCGAGCTGGATGACGATGTCATACCCCGTGCCCTCGGCCCCGATATCCGCGAAGAGGTAGGACTCACTTCCCAGCCTGGCGAAGACATAGCGCACCCCATCTCCGCCGAAGAGCCGGCCGAGCGCCGCTTCGGCGACGGCGTCCCAGCCGGTGTGCCCCAGGGAGGCCAGGTTGCTCCACGTGGCCGATGGGCTGTCGGCGAACTTGATCCGATCGTCGAAGGAAAAGTCCGAGATCACGTCGACGGCGCCGGCGGTCGTCCCGCTGTCCCCCGCCTGGAACATGAACGTGTCGGAACCCGCGCCGCCGTAGAAGGAGTCCTTGCCCGTCCCACCCGTAAGCGTGTCGGCGCCGCCTCGACCCGACAACATATCGTCGCCCGCGCCGCCGCTGATAACGTCATCGCCATCCCCGCCGTCGAGATTGTTGTCGCCCGCATTGCCCGTCAGGCGGTCCGCCGCCGCCGAGCCCCCCACGTTCTCCACCGAGGAGATCGTCAACCAGACGCCCGCCGCGATCGACTGGGTTGCGCTGTTCGAGAGATCGACCGTGACGCCTTGGTCAAACTCCAGCCCTACGCCGCCGCGGTAATAGAACACGAGCCCGTCCGAGCCCTCCCCGCCATTGACGGAATTGCTTCCGGCGAGATTTCCAATCAAGAAGCTGTCATTGCCGGCGCCGCCATCGGCGCGGTTGTACCCACTACCCATTTCGTGACGGTCATTGCCGGCGCCGCCCAGCAGAATGGCCTCCGACGGCGCGGTCAGCACGCCTACAACCTTGTAGGTGCTGAGATAGTCGTTGCCGTCGCCGCCCTCCAGCGTGTCGGCGCCGCCAAAGCCCCAGATCTGGTCGTCGCCGGCAAGGCCCCTGATGATGTTGGCGCCGCTGCTTCCCTCGAAGGAGTCGTTGTAGTTCGAACCCTCGACCCCCTCGATCGAGTACAGGTTGTCGAGGCCGCGAGGATTGATCGTGTTCTGCCACTGCACCGACAGGGCCACGCCGGCGCCGCTCTCCACGCCATCGTTCAGGAAGCTGATGAAGTCGAATCCTTCGCCGCCACTGATGATGTCGTCTCCAGCACCACCGGTCAGGTAGTCATCGCCGGCTTCGCCATAGAGTGAATCGTCATCGGCGCCCCCGATCAGGGTGTCATTGCCGGCGGCGCTCTGAATGAGATCCTTGCCGGCTCCGCCGGAACTGAAGTCATTGCCTTCCCGACCAAGCAGCAGGTCAACGCCGTCGTCGCCGATCAGGACGTCGTCGCCGAGCTCTCCGGACAGCGTGTCCCCGCCCTCGCCACCGATCAGTGTGTCGGCGCCATTGCCACCCCACATCATGTCGGCATCAGCCCCGCCGCTCAGGCTATCGTCACCCACCCCACCTTGGATTTGGTCAAAGCCGGCGCCTCCGAACAGGGTGTCATTACCATCCCCGCCCGAAACCTGGTCGGCCCCCAGATCTCCATAGACGAGGTCGGCGTCATCGCCGGCGGCAATGGTGTCGTCGCCCTGGCCGCCCAGGATCGTGTCCCTGCCGCCGCCGCCCAGAAGGCTATCGACGCCGAGGTTCCCGTGCAGGTAGTCGTTGCCCTCGCCGGCGATGATGGTGTCATCGCTCTGACCGCCAAGAAGGGTGTCCGCGCCGGCTCCGCCGTCCAGCGAATCGAGACCCTGGTTCCCGTGAAGATAGTCGTCGCCCTCGCCGCCGATCAGGGTGTCATCTCCCTGTCCGCCAAACAGGGTGTCACGGCCGCCATAGCCAAAAATGCTGTCGGCGCCGTCGCCGCCCGCCAGGGAATCGTTGGTCTCGCCGCCGTACAAAAACATAAGCCTGCCCGTACTCGCCCTTAGAGAGTGTCGGGGAAGGTTTAGTGCACTGGTCGAATAGCGCCAGACCTAAACTTGACTGTGGAAGGCGATGAGGCGGCATCCGCCGTCGCCACAAGGGCGCCAAGGCGCGGCTAGAACAGAACACCCTTCTCCAGCATTCCGTGCACGCCCTTTTCGCCATTGACCGTCTGGGTCACCCGAAAGTCCACGGCCAGCGAGCAGAACTGATAGGCTTGCACCCGCGTCAGGGCAGAGCGGGCGGTGATGAAATCGATCATGCCGCGCAGGGCCTGCTTCATGGCCAGATCGAGGTCCTCGTTGAAGCCCATGACGATGTAGTGGGTCTGGGTCTCAGCGCGGGGCCAAGTGGCCACGCCCAGATCGGCCACCTTGTGCAGGATGAAGGTGAAGGTTCCGGTCAGGCCCATCTCCAGCGCGTTGACGCAGACCTCGCCGTCGCCCTGCCGTCCATGGCCGTCGCCGACCGAGAAATTGGCGCCGGGAACCCAGACCGGCAGGAACAGGGTCGCGCCGGCCCCCAGCTCCTTGTTGTCCATGTTGCCGCCATGCTCGCGCGGCTCACGGCTGGAGAGCCGGCCATATTTCGCAGGCGGCGCCACGCCCATGGTGCCGAAGAAGGGCCTCAGCGGCAGGGTCGGCCCCCAGTCGGGCTTGCAGGTCCCCGCCGCGCGGTCGACGGCGATATGGCTGACATAGCGCTCGGGAAAGTCCTCCGGCAGCGTCCCGGCCAGGGGGCGCACGGCGCAATAGCCCCAGTCGTTGTTGGGCTCGACGGCCTCGATCCGCACCTCCAGCGTGTCGCCCGGCTCGGCCCCGGCGATGGCCACCGGGCCGGTCAGGATGTGGGGCCCGATCCGCTCGGGCTTGCTGTTGTGGATCGCCTGCAGGGCCGGCGGGATCGTCAGGCCGCTGCCCGCGCCCGGCATCACCTCTGCGCCGCCCGAGACGCAGTCGAAGGTGACGCTGTCGCCCGAGGCGATGGTCAGCACAGGATTGAACGCCGCGTCGAACATGCCAAAGCGGATGGTGTCGGGGGTCGAGGCGAGGTGGTGGCGCATCAAGTAAGCCTTCTCTTACAAGCGGCCATCTCGACGCCGATCCGGCGCCAGACCCAAGGCCCGCGCGGCCTCGCCCCGGTCGATTGCCGCAAGGCGCCCTTGCAGCGGGCGTTTGGCGCGCAGACTGTCTCCCAGACGTGCGCCCCCGCGCGCCGGGCCGCCCAGGCGCCGCCGCACTAGCGCGGCCCCACGACGCCGGTATATGAAGAATTTTCTTACTTAGGGAGACCGCCCCACGATGGCGATCGACGCGGCGCTCAAGGCCTTTCTCGACCTCACCGACGGCGACGTCGCCGACTATGCCGATGCGCGGGCGGCCGAGATCGGCCTGACCTTGCCGGAGCCGACCCTGGCCGCCGTGCGCGAGAACCTGGCCCTGCTGCGCACCCAGACCGCCCTGTTCGTCGCCGCCCTGGACGGCCGCGCCGGCGAACCGGCCAAGACCTTTCAGCCATGACCTTTCCCAGCGTCGTCGAGATCGCCGGCGAGGTCCGCGCCGGCCGCGTGACCGCCCGCGCCGTCACCCAGGCCACCCTGTCGCGCATCGGCCGCCGCAATGGCGCGATCAACGCCTTCACCGCCGTGCTGACCGAGCGCGCCCTCGCCCAGGCCGACCGGGTGGATGCCGCAATCGCCGCCGGATCACCGGTCGGGCCGCTGGCCGGCGTTCCCTTCGCGGTCAAGAACCTGTTCGACATCGCGGGCCTGCCCACCCTGGCCGGCTCGAAGATCCGGCGTGGCGCCACGCCGCCCTCACGCGACGCGACCCTGATCCAGAGACTGGAAGCCGCCGGCGCCATCCTGGTCGGCGCGCTGAACATGGACGAGTTCGCCTATGGCTTCGTCACCGAGAACGCCCATGACGGCCCGACCCACAATCCCCACGATCTGACCCGCATCGCCGGCGGCTCGTCGGGCGGTTCGGCGGCGGCGGTGGCGGCAGGCCTGGCGCCCCTGACCCTGGGCTCGGATACTAATGGGTCGATCCGCATCCCCGCCAGCCTGTGCGGGGTGTTTGGGCTGAAGCCCACCTATGGCCGCCTGTCGCGCCAGGGCGTGTTCCCGTTCGTCGAGAGCCTGGACCATGCCGGCGCCTTCGCCCGCTCGATCGAGGATCTGGCCCTGGCCTATGACGTCCTGCAGGGGCCTGACGTCGAGGGCGACGCGATCTGCGTTCGCGCCGCCGAGCCTGTTTCCGGAACACTGGCCGCCCTGGCCGACGGCCCCCTGCGCGTGGGCGTGCTGGGCGGTTGGTTCGCGCAGGGCGCCTTTCCCGAGGTGCTGGCGGCGCTGGACATCGTGGCCCAGGCTCTGGGCGCCCGCGACCGCGTGATCCTGCCCGGCGCCCAGGCCGCCCGCGCCGCCGCCTTCTGCCTGACCGCTGTCGAGGGCGGGCATCTGCACCTGGCCGACCTGAAGACCTCGGCCATAGACTACGATCCCGCCGTCCGCGACCGTCTGCTGGCCGGGGCCTTGTTGCCGGACGGCGTCGCCCAGGCCGCCCAGCGCTACCGCACGCTGTTCCGAGACGAGGTCGCCCGCGCGTTCGAACGCTTCGACATCCTGCTGGCCCCGTCATCGGTCTGTCCCGCCCCCGGCATCGGCCAGGCCACGATGGAGATGGGCGGCCAGCCGGTTTCCGTCCGCAAGAACCTGGGCGCCTTCACCCAGCCGATCAGCTATATCGGCCTGCCCGTGCTGGCCGCGCCGGTCAATCGCCCGGGCCAGCTGCCCATCGGCGTCCAAATTATCGCCCCGCCCTGGCGCGAGGACCTGGCCCTGGCCGCCGGCCTGAAGCTGCAACGGCTGGGCGTCGTGGCCGCCCATGCGCCGGGAGGCCCGCTGTGATCCTCAACAACCCCGTGGTGCTGGCCCAGGTCGCCGAGGCCGTCGACGCCTATGAGACGGCGCTGATGGCCAACGACGTCGAGGCCCTGGACGGCGCGTTCTGGAACTCGCCGCACACCGTGCGGCTGGGCGTGGCCGAGAACCTCTACGGCTTCGACCAGATCGCCGCCTTCCGTGTCGGCCGGGCCGGCGGCTCGCCGCCGCGCACCCGCCTGCGCACCGAAATCACCACCTTTGGCGACGACTTCGCCATCGCCAATGTCGAGTTCCAGCGCGACGGGTCCGACAAGACCGGCCGCCAGAGCCAGACCTGGATCCGCACGGCGGAGGGCTGGAAGGTGGCGTCCGCCCACGTCTCCCTGATGCAGGCCGGGGCCGACCAGCGCCTCGCGCTCGACGCCGAAAACCGCTAGAGCCCGCCCATGACGCACAAGATCATTTTCGACACCGACCCCGGCATCGACGACGCCATGGCCCTGCTGTTCATCGCGGCCAGCCCGGCCCTGGACCTGCTGGCCATCACCACGATCTTCGGCAATTCCGACATCGAGACCACCACCCGCAACGCGCTCTATCTGAAGCAGCGTTTCGGTCTGGCCGCGCCGGTGTTCAAGGGAACCGACAAGCCGCTGAGCCGGCCGCGCAACCCTTCGCCCACCTTCGTGCACGGCGAGAACGGCCTGGGCGATGTCGAGCTGACCGGCCTGGTTCCCGCCCAGCCCGAGGACAAGCCCGCCCATCAGGCGATCATCGATCTGGCCCGCCAGAATCCCGGCGAGGTGACCCTGGTCGCGGTCGGCCCCCTGACCAATCTGGCCCTGGCCCTGCGGGCCGACCCGGAGGTCGCGACCCTGCTCAAGGCCGTGGTGATCATGGGCGGCGCGTTCGGCCTGGCCGGCAAGCCGGGCAATGTCACGCCGGTGGCCGAGGCCAATATCTGGAACGATCCCGAGGCCGCCGACCAGGTCTTCACCGCGCCCTGGGCCCTGACCGCCGTCAGCCTGGACATCACCACCCAGGTGGTGATGTCGCCGGCCTATATGGACGCGCTGGAAGCCTCGGCCGGCGCCGCCGGTCAGTTCCTCAACGCCATCTCCAAGCCCTATGCGGCCTTCTACGGCAGCCGCGACGGCATCGAGGGCTGCTGCGTCCATGACGCGGCGGCGGTGGCGTTCGTGATCGACCCGTCGCTGTTTACGCTGCGTCGCGGCTCGGTGCGCGTGCTGACCGAGGGCATCGCCCTGGGCCAGACCTGCCTGAAGGCCGAGGGCGAACTGTTTGGCCCATCGGCTTGGGACGACCAGCCGATCCAGGCGGTGACCGTGGCGGTGGATGAAGCGGGGCTGTTGAAGCTCTATGCCGAGACGATGAAGGCCTAGAGGCAGCGTTTCCCCCGGCCGACGCCGCAGGCCCCCTCCTGACGGCTTCGCCGTCGTCCTCCCCCTTTCAGGGGGAAGATGAAACGCGCCGTCCTCATCTTCCCCCTCCGGGGGAAGACGGTCGCGAAGCGACCCGTAGGGGGCAAGTACGGGGATAAACTGCGCGCTATCCTCGGGGCGACGAATACGAACGCCAGCAAATTCAACGCCCTGAAAAAAGATCGACCGCGCCAATCCGATGCGCTGAAACCTCCCGTATTCTTGTCCCACCTCGTCGCGAGGAAAGGGCGCAAGGCCAGCGACCATTGCGGCGGCGGGGGGTGATCGAGCGGGACTGGGGTCGAGGGGGATACTCGACCGGTCCGGGGACCTGGTTGCTGGCCAGACCCGCCCGCCGTCGGCGTGGATGGGGATCAAGGCGAGTGTTGGTCAGGATTGGCCCCACGCCCCCCGACCTTCGGGACTTCGGGAAACCGAAGCTTCCGGGTTCCGGTAAGGCCCCAACTGGGCCACCCGCTGGGACGCTGACGGATAACGACCACGCGGAGCGGACGGCTTCGTCGAAACGGTAATCTCTATTTCTCATCCGGACGTGGTCCGGACGCTCCGCGACCCTTTCCGATAACTCAGCGAGGCGTCGCGTGAGGCCAAAAGGCCGTGTCCGCGGCCCTGCCCCCTACCGCCGATGCTGCTCGACACCGGCCAGATAGGTCCGCTCCACCACCCGGTCATCGCCCAGCACGGTCAGGGCGAACAGCCGGTTCTCCAGGCTGCGGTCACCGCCCAGGCGTCTCGCCAGCAGCGGAGTCGCCGCCAGGTCCAGCACCAGGAAATCGGCCTCCTTGCCCGGCGCCAGATTGCCGATCCTGTCGCCCAGATCCAGGGCCCGCGCCCCGCCCAGGGTGGCCAGATACAGGGCCTGGAACGGATCCAGCGCCGTCCCGCGCAGTTGGCCCACCTTGTAGGCCTCGCCCAGAGTATGGAGGATCGAGAAGGTCGTCCCCGCCCCGACATCGGTGCCGATACCGACCTTGACGCCATGGGCGCAGGCGGTCTCCAGCGGGAACAGCCCCGAGCCCAGAAAGAGGTTCGAGGTCGGACAGAAGGCCACCGCCCCGCCCTTGGCCGCCAGCCGCTCGAACCCCTCGCCCTTCAGGTGGACGCAGTGGGCGAAGACCGAGCGCTGGCCCAGCAGGCCAAAGCGGTCATAGACATCCAGATAGTCGGTCGCCTGCGGAAACAGCGCCGCCGTCTCCTCGATCTCGCGCGGGTTCTCCGACAGATGGGTCTGCATCCAGACCCCGGGATTGGCCGCCAGAACCTCGCCGGCCATGGCCAGCTGGGCGTCGCTGCAGCTGATGGCGAAGCGCGGGGTGATGGCGTAGCCCAGCCGACCCTTGCCGTGCCAGTCGGCGATCAGGCTTTCCATGTCGGCGCGGCTGGACTCGACGGTGTCGGTCAGACCCTCCGGCGCGTTGCGATCCATCAGCGACTTGCCGGCGATCAGCCGCATGTCGCGGGCCAGCGCCACCCGGAACAGCGCCTCGACCGAGCCCTTGTGCACCGAGCCGAACACCAGGGCCGTGGTGGTGCCGTTGCGCAGCAGTTCCTTGACGAAGAACTCGGCCGCCTCGGCCGCATGGTCCGGATCGGCGAAAGCCGCCTCGGCCGGAAAAGTGTGCTGCTCCAGCCAGTCGAGCAGCTGCGCGCCGTGGGCGGCGATGATGTCGACCTGCGGGAAGTGGATGTGGGTGTCGATGAAGCCGGGGGTGATCAGCTTGCCGGTCAGGTCCTCGACCGGCGTGTCGCCCAGCAGCTCATGCAGGTCGGCGTAGTCGCCGCAGGCCACGACATGACCGTCCTCGACCAGCAACAGGCCGTCCTCGTGGAAGGCGACGCCCTCATCGGTCTTGGTCGGATCGTCCAGCAGGTGGAGGATCGACGCCCTATAGGCTTGCAACGGCCAGATCCTCGTCGTTGGAAATTCGGGCCGCTTCCAGCCGCATCAGCAGGTCGGCGGCCACCGAGACGGCGATCACCTCGGGGGCCTTGCTCCTGAGATGCGGCAGGCCGATCGGACAGGTCAGGCGGGTCAGGGCCGCCTCGGAGAAACCGTCGTCACGCAGCCGGCTCATGAACCGGGCGCGCTTGGTCTTCGAGCCGATAAGACCCAGATAGGCAAAGCCGCCGCCGGCCAGCCCGGCCGAGGCCAGGGCATAGTCCAGGCCATGGTCATGGGTGAAGATCAGGCCATAGGCGTCGTCGCCCGCCCCCATGGCGGCGGCGGCCATCTCGGCTGGTCCGGCCACGGTGACGCCGGGAATGTCGGCGGTCTCGGGCCGGCTATCGAACCAGGACAGCTTGAACGGCAGCGGCGCGAAGGCGCGGGCGACGGCCTGTCCGACATGGCCGGCGCCGAAGACCAGCAGCGGCGGACGCGGGGCGTCGTTGCGCTCGACCAGCTCGTCGCCCAGCCCGGGGCGGACGCCGCGCGCCGTGGCCTGGGCTCCGGCCAGGGTGACCGACGGGGCCTCCGAACTGGCGGCGATCGGGGCGACGGTCTTGGTCAGCAGGCCGGGGTTGAAGCGGGTGCGGACCTCAAACGGCTGGGCCGCGTCCATCCGGCGGGCGACGTCGGTCAGCCAGTCGCGACTGGCGGCCTCGACCCGCTCGATCAGCAGCCGCACGCGGCCGCCGCAGCACTGGGCCAGCAGCGGGCCCAGCGGATAGTCCTGGATGGCGAAGCTGGCCTGCGATCCGCTCAGCATCCGGCGCGCCTGGCTGGTCGCCTGATGCTCCAGATTGCCGCCGCCGATGGTGCCCGACTGACCGCCCTCCCAGACCACCATCTTGGTCCCGGCTTCACGCGGGGCCGAGCCTTCGGTGGCCAGCACGGTGACCAGCGCGGCGGCGTCATCGACCGCGATGCGCGCCAGGGCGGCGCGGGCCCAGTTCGTCATGACGCCGCTCGCCGCTTGACGTCCTCGACCGCCATCAGGATCGCCTCCGGCGTCGCCGGTGCATCAAGACGCGGCATCACCTTGTGATCGGCCACGCTGGCCACGGCCCGGGTGATCGCCGAAAATACCGAGATCGCCAGCATCAACGGCGGCTCGCCCACGGCCTTGGAGCGGTGGACTGTGGCCTCGACATTGCGGCCGGCCTCCCACAGCTTCACGTCCAGATGGGCCGGACGATCGCCGATGGTCGGGATCTTGTAGGTCGAGGGGGCGTGGGTGCGCAGGCGGCCTTGGTCGTCGAACACCAACTCCTCGGTGGTGAGCCAGCCCATGCCCTGGATGAAGCCACCCTCGATCTGGCCCAGGTCGATGGCCGGGTTCAGCGACCGGCCCACGTCGTGCAGGATGTCGGCCCGCGTGACCTTCATCTCGCCGCTCAGGGTGTCGATGATCACCTCGCTACAGGCCGCGCCATAGGCGAAATAGTAGAACGGCCGGCCGCTATGGGTGGCGCGGTCGTAGTGGATCTTGGGCGTGGCGTAGAAGCCGGTCGAGGACAGCGACACCCGGCCCAGATAGGCTTGGCGGCACAGGTCGTTGAATGGGACCAGTGTGTCGCCGGCCTTCAGCCCCTGCGGCGTGAAGGCAACCTCGGCCTCGGCGCAACCCCACTTGTTCGCGGCGAACACGACCAGCCGGGCCTTGATCGCATTGGCCGCATTGAGCGCCGCCATGCCGTTCAGGTCCGTCCCCGAGGACGCGGCCGTGGCCGAGGTGTTGGGCACCTTGTCGGTGACGGTCGAGGTCGCCTTGACCCGCGACACCTCCACCTGGAAGGCCTCGGCCACGATCTGGGCGACCTTGGTGAACAGGCCCTGCCCCATCTCCGTCCCGCCATGGTTCAGCAGGATCGAGCCGTCGGCATAGAGGTGGATCAGGGCGCCGGCCTGATTCAGATGGGTTGTCGTAAACGAGATGCCGAACTTCACCGGCGTCAGGGCCAGGCCCTTTTTCAGGATCGGGCTGGCGGCGTTGAACGCGTCGATCTCGCGCTGCCGGGCCTCGTAGTCACAGGAGGCCGCCAGTTCGGCCAGCAGCTGCGGCGCGACATTGTCCTCAACGGTCTGATGATAGGGCGTCAGGTCGCGGCCGGGCTCGCCATAGAGATTGCGGCGGCGCACCTCCAGAGGGTCGAGACCCGTGGCCTGAGCCACAGCGTCCATCACCCGCTCGATGGCGATCATCCCCTGCGGTCCGCCAAAGCCCCGGAAGGCGGTGTTGGACACCGTATGGGTGCGGAAGCGGTGCGACAGGATCTCGACCGCCGGCAGGAAATAGCAGTTGTCGGCGTGGAACATCGCCCGGTCGTTGATGGCCATCGACAGATCGGTCGTCGCGCCGCAGCGCGAGGCCAGTTCCATCGCGATGCCGGTCAGGCGCCCGTCGTCGTCAAAGCCGACGTCATAGCCGACCTCGAAGTCATGCCGCTTGCCGGTCATGACCATGTCCTCGTCACGATCGGGCCGGCACTTGGCCGCGCGGCCAGTCTTGACCGCCACCAGAGCGGCGCCGGCGGCGAACAGCGAGGCTTGCGTCTCCTTGCCGCCGAACCCGCCGCCCATCCGGCGCACCTCGATACTCACCGCGCTATGCGGACGGTCCAGGACGCGGGCCACAAGATGCTGCACCTCGCTGGGATGCTGGGTCGACGACCAGACATGGACGTCGCCGCCTTCGCCCGGGATCGCCAGGGCCACCTGCCCCTCGAGATAGAAATGGTCCTGCCCGCCGATGGCGAACTGGCCCTGCAGCCGCCGAGGCGAAGCCGCCAGCGCAGCGGCCGCGTCGCCCCGCGCCATGCGCTGGCTGGCCTCGATCTTCAGGTCGGCCTCGCGGGCGGCCTTGATGTCGATGGCGGCCGGCAGCTCGGCATAGGCGATCACCGCCTTCGCGGCGGCGGCGCGGGCGGCGGCGATCGAGGTGGCGGCCACCGCGAACAGGCTCTGGCCGACATAGGTCACGGTGTCGGTGGCGAACAGCTTGTCGTCGTGAATCACCGGGCTGACGTCGTTCTCGCCGGGGATGTCTTCGGCGGTCAGCACCAGCACCACGCCGGGCGACGCGCGAACGGCCGACAGGTCCAACGCAGTGATGTGAGCGTGAGCCCTGGTGCTGAGCCCGAAATGGACGTGCAGCATCCCCGCAGGCTCGGGCATGTCATCGATATAGACGGCCGAGCCCGCCACATGACGCGTTGCGCTGTCGTGCGGCAGCGAGGCGTGGACACCCTGAAAGGCGTCGATCGCCACAGGCGCAGAGGAGTCAGCCATGAGCGCTCTCCGGCTCGACCCGGGTGACAAGGCCTGGAGAGGTAGTCTCGATGAACACCTTGCGCAGCATGTTCCGGGCCGTCAGCGACCGATAGGCGGCCGAGGCGCGCATATCGCTGAGCGGGGTATAGTCAGCGTCGATAGCGGTCATGGCTGCTTCGATCGTGGCCTCGGCCCACGGCTGGCCGATCAGAGCCGCCTCGCACGCTGTCGCCCGCTTGGGCGTACCCGCCATGCCGCCAAAGGCGATCCGCGCCGAGCTCACGATACCGCCGTCGATCGTCAGCGCGAAAGCGCCGCAGACCGCCGAAATGTCCTGATCGAACCGCTTGGAGAGCTTGAAAACCTTGAAGACAAGTTCGGGCTTTGGCGTCGGCACGATCACCGCCTCGACGAACTCGCCGGGCAGCCGGTCCTGCTTGCCGTAGTCGAGGAAGAAGCCTTCCAGCGGCATCTGGCGCCGCTCACCGCCCTGGTTCAGCACCAGGGTCGCCCCGGCCGCGATCAAGGCCGGCGGCATGTCGCCGATCGGCGAGCCATTGGCGATGTTGCCGCCGATGGTGCCGCTGTTGCGCACCTGGGTCGAACCCAGCCGTCGCAACATGGCGCCAAGTTCGGGATAGAGCCCGCCAAGCGTCTCAATGGCGTCGACATAGCGAACCCCCGCGCCGATCCAGACGCCACCCTCGCGCGGCTCGATCCGCGCCAGTTCGGCGACCTGGCCGATGTCGATCAGGAACTCCAACGGCCTGCGCTGCTTGGTGACCCACAGGCCCACATCTGTCGCGCCGGCCACGATCGTGGCGTGTGGATGCTCGACGAAGGCTTGGGCCAACTGGTTAAGCGACCTGGGCGCCAGCCAGCGGCGCGTGACGCCCTGCACGGGATCGTCGTGCGACAGGTCCAGCATCGCCCCGTCGTCCAACGCCGCCAGATCCGCCGCCACATCGGGCGCGGCCTCGGCTTCGACATCCTTGGCGACCTCAATGATCGGACCATAGCCGGTGCAGCGGCACAGGTTACCCGCCAGCATCTCGGCCGGCGGCGCGTCTGTTCCCTTGGCCGCCACGGCCTTGGCGTACAGCGACATCACGATGCCTGGCGTGCAGAAGCCGCATTGCGAGCCGTGCCTGTCGACCATGGCCTGCTGCACGGGATGCAAGGCGCTATCCTTTGACAGACTCTCCACGGTCATCAGAGCCTTGCCCTGCAGCATGGGCAGGAACTGGATGCAGCTGTTCACCGCGCGCCAGGCGACACCATCGCCATCGGCCTCGCCCACCAGCACCGTACAAGAGCCGCAATCCCCCTCGGCGCAGCCTTCCTTGGTCCCCGTGCGCCGCAGATCGCCGCGCAAGTGCTCCAGCAAGGTGCGGGTCGGATCGGCGCCGCGCACCTCTTGCACCTGACCATCGAGAAGGAAGCGGATCGTGTTGTTCGAATTTTGCGCCGGGGACATCAGCTGCCCCGATAGGTGGAATAGCCGTAGGGCGAGACCAGCAACGGCACGTGCCAGTGTTGCCCGGTGTTCGACACCGCGAAGTCGATGACCACGACGTCGAGAAAGGGCGGATCGGTCACGGCTGCGCCGGTTGCCTTGAAATGCGCGCCGATCGAGAACGCCAGGCGATAGCCTCCAACGGCGAGGTCCTCTCCGGCGATCAGCCGCGCACGACCGTCGGCGTCTGTGCGGGTTTCCGAGAGCAGGACCAGACCATCGCCCTCGCGGCGCGACACACGCACCAGAACCTCGGCCGCCGGCTGCCCCGTCGCCTGATCGAGGATATGGGTCGTCAGTCCGCTCATGCCCTGCCCTTTCAAGCTCAACCGGCCAATGCTCGGCCCGCCCGCGCGCCCTGTCCAGAGCCATGCGCTGCAAGGGATCCTGCCTGCGCCCGACGCTGTCGAACGCAGCGGCAGGCGCCCGCAAGGCGAGCACTATATAATAGATTTATTACTTACGGGAGTTCGGATTCGGCCATGCAGATGTGACCGCTACCATAAAAAATATCCCTATCTGGCGCATAGGGTTGGCAATGCCCCGCTATCCCCGGTAGCTAGACTCGACGATCCGCGAGCCAGACGGATCGCGCCACGATGCCTGCGCAGACGCCAAAGAGGACCAGTCCATGGACGAGGATTTCCGCAAAGCCGCTCTGGACTATCACCGTCTGCCGCGGCCCGGAAAACTGGCGATCGAAGCCACCAAGCGCATGGCCACCCAGCGCGATCTCGGCCTGGCCTATTCGCCGGGCGTCGCAGCGCCCTGCGAAGCCATCGCCGCCGATCCCGACAAGGCCCGCGACTACACCGCCCGCGGCAATCTGGTGGCCGTGATCTCCAACGGCACGGCCGTGCTGGGCCTGGGCAATATCGGTCCGCTGGCGTCCAAGCCGGTGATGGAAGGCAAGGCCGTTCTGTTCAAGAAGTTCGCAGGCATCGACGTGTTCGACATCGAGGTCGACGCCGAGGATCCCGACAAATTCATCGAGGTTGTCGCGGCCTTGGAGCCCACCTTCGGCGGCATCAACCTTGAAGACATCAAGGCCCCCGAGTGCTTCATTATCGAGCGCAAGCTGCGCGAGCGGATGAAGATCCCGGTGTTCCACGACGACCAGCATGGTACCGCCATCGTCTGCGCCGCCGCCGTTCGCAACGCCCTGCTGGTCCAGGGCAAGTCCCTGACCGACGTCAAGCTGGTCACCTCCGGCGCTGGCGCAGCGGCCCTGGCCTGCGTCGACCTGCTGGTGTCAATGGGCCTGCCGGTCGACAACGTGACCCTGACCGACATCAAGGGCGTTGTTTACGCCGGCCGCGACGACGACATGCTCGACAACATGGCTCGCTATGCGCGCCAGACCGACGCCCGCGCCCTGTCGGAAGTGCTGGCCGGCGCCGACATCTTCCTGGGTCTCTCGGCGCCACGTGTTTTCAAGGCAGAGTGGTTGCCGCTGCTGGCGCCCAATCCGCTGATCCTGGCCATGGCCAATCCCGAGCCGGAAATCCTGCCCGAACTGGTGACCGCAGCCCGTCCTGACGCGATCATGGCGACCGGCCGCAGCGACTATCCCAACCAGGTCAATAACGTCCTGTGCTTCCCGTTCATCTTCCGGGGCGCGCTGGACGTCGGCGCTTCGGAAATCAACGAAGCCATGAAGGTAGCGGCCGTTGAGGCCATCGCCGAACTGGCCCGGGCCGAAGCCTCGGAAGTGGTGGCCAGCGCCTATGGCGGCGTCGCCCCGATGTTCGGCGCGCAATACATCATCCCTAAGCCCTTCGATCCGCGCCTGATCCTGCAGATCGCGCCGGCCGTGGCCCGCGCGGCCATGGACAGCGGCGTCGCCACCCGGCCGATCGCCGATTTCGACGCCTATCGCCAGGAACTGGAGTTGTTCGTCTATCGCTCGGGCCAACTGATGCGTCCGCTGTTCGAGCGGGCGCGCAAGGCGACCAAAGCCTGCGCCGAGACGGGAGGCATTCGCGTGGCCTATGCCGAGGGCGAGGATGAGCGCGTGCTGCGCGCTGTCCAGACCGTCCTCGACGAAGGCCTGGCCAAGCCGGTGCTGATCGGCCGGCGCGAGACCATCATCGCTAAGGCCGCTGAAATGGGGCTGCGCCTGGACTTCGACAACCGCGTCGAGATCCTCGACCCCGCCGCCGACACCGCGTTGTTCGCGCCGCTGGTCGATCGCTATCGGAGCCTCGTCAGCCGCCGAGGCATCCCGCCTTTGGCCGCCGAGCGCCGGGTCACCACTCGCCGAACGGTGTCGGCCTCCATGCTGCTGCAGGCGGGCCATGTGGACGCCGCTCTGGTGGGCGGTTCCGGCGACTGGTGGCAGCACATGACCTATGTGCTGCCGATCATTCCCAAGCGCGAGGACGTCGACCGGATCTACGCCCTGTCAGCCCTGATCCTCGACAACGGCACGCTGTTCTTCTGCGATACCCATGTGAACGTTGACCCGACCGCTGAGCAGGTCGCCGAAATGACGTTGCTGGCGGCCGAGTCCGTGCGGCGCTTCGGCCTGACGCCCAAGGCGGCCCTGCTGTCGCACTCCAGCTTCGGGGCGTCGAACTCGCCGACCGCCCGCAAGATGCGAGACGCCCTGGCCATTGTGCGCGAAAGGGCGCCCGAGCTTGAGGTCGACGGCGAAATGCACGCCGACGCCGCCCTCTCGCAAGCCTTGCGCGACAGGCTGGTGCATGACAGCGCCTTGAAGGGCTCGGCCAATCTGCTGGTCATGCCCACGCTCGACGCCGCCAATATCAGCCTGACCCTGCTCAGCGCCGCCACCGAAGGCCTGCTGGTTGGGCCCGTCCTGCTGGGCATGAGCCAGCCGTTGCATGTGCTGACGCCCAGCGTCACCGCGCGCGGCATCGTCAATTTGACCGCCCTGGCGGTCAATCAGGCGGCTGGAGAGCGGGCGATCCAGGCCTGAAATCAAGACGCAGAAAGGCCCCGCGCGAAGTCGATCGCCGTCCTAGGGACGGAAGCGACTTCACGCGGGGCCTGATCTCAGACCGAAAGGACGAGTGGACGCGTCTCGCACGCCCACTCGTGCTCAAGAATCCCTAGAGGATGCGCAGGTTGCCGGCCGAGGTCTTGCCCGAGCGGCGGTCCTGTTCCAGTTCGTAACCGACTTGCTGGCCTTCGTTCAGGCCGCGCAGACCGGCGCGTTCAACGGCCGAGATGTGCACGAAGATGTCGCCGCCGCCGTTGTCGGGCTGGATGAAACCAAAGCCCTTGGTGGTGTTGAACCACTTCACGACGCCGGTGCCGGCTTCGCCGCCACCGCTGGGTGCGCCGCCGCCGTAACCGCCGCCACGGGGTGCGTCATAGCCACCGCCGCGCGGCGCATCATAGCCACCGCGGGGCGAGTCAAAGCCGCGCGCGGGCGGGCGACGCGGCGCCGAAGGGGCTGCGCCTTGGCCGGTTACGCGCAGATTGCCGGCCGAGGTCTTGCCCGAGCGGCGATCTTCTTCAAGTTCATAGGCGACCTGGTCGCCTTCGTTCAGGCCGGAAAGGCCCGACCGTTCAACCGCAGCAACGTGGACAAACACGTCTTCGCCGCCGTTTTCAGGCTGAATGAAGCCAAAGCCCTTGGCCGGGTTGAACCACTTAACGACACCGTTCGCCATCTTATCCTCAAAAACCTATTTCGCGGACCAGTTGCCGACCCACGCCTCGATAGCTTCTCATGACTCAAATCAACAGATCGCGCCATGGGCTTTCAGCGAAGATTCTGCGGAGAGCCCGGCCAGAATCAAGAAAAATTCGCTTGTGAGGGGGTGTTTTGGCCAGGCCGGGGCCAAACTGCCAGACGGAGACGCCTCACAAAAGAAGCAGAAACGGGCAATTGACGCGATCTTGGGTGCGGGGACAGGATTT
This sequence comes from Caulobacter sp. GSs2, assembly GCF_058680895.1. The sequence continues at coordinate 1,146,297 of NZ_CM178725.1, forward strand.
GAACCTGTGACCTTCAGGTTATGAGCCTGACGAGCTACCGGGCTGCTCCACCCCGCGGCGAAGTTGGTAGTTGGTGATCGTGAGGTAGGGGGACTTTGAAGTACGACTTGATTGGCATCCTTTTAGCGGACCTGGCGGCGACCTACTCTCCCGCGCCTTGAGACGAAGTACCATTGGCCCAGGGGGACTTAACGACCGAGTTCGGAATGGGATCGGGTGGGGAACCCCCGGCATAGCCACCAGGTCAGCAAAAAGGATGCGTGCAGAACGTTTTGAGGCGTTCTGGTTATATCAAGTCGAAGAAGACATCGTATGTCTGAGCTCTACAAAGAGCATTTGCATAGGTTTGGCTGAAGAACGATCAAGCCTATCGAGCTATTAGTACCAGTAAGCTACACGCCTCACAGCGCTTCCACACCTGGCCTATCAACGTGGTGGTCTTCCACGGCTCTCAGCGAGACCTTGTTTTGAGGTTAGTTTCCCGCTTAGATGCTTTCAGCGGTTATCTAGTCCACACTTAGCTACCCTGCTGCACAGCTGGCGCCATGACAGGTCCACCAGAGGTGTGTCCATCCCGGTCCTCTCGTACTAGGGACAGATCCTCTCAAGTCTCGTACACCCACGGCAGATAGGGACCAAACTGTCTCACGACGTTCTGAACCCAGCTCACGTACCACTTTAATCGGCGAACAGCCGAACCCTTGGGACCTGCTCCAGCCCCAGGATGTGATGAGCCGACATCGAGGTGCCAAACTTTGCCGTCGATATGGACTCTTGGGCAAAATCAGCCTGTTATCCCTAGAGTACCTTTTATTCGTTGAGCGATGGCCCTTCCACGCAGGACCACCGGATCACTATGGCCGACTTTCGTCTCTGCTCGACTTGTCAGTCTCGCAGTCAGGCGGGCTTATGCCATTGCACTCGACGACCGATTTCCGACCGGTCTGAGCCCACCATCGCGCGCCTCCGTTACACTTTGGGAGGCGACCGCCCCAGTCAAACTGCCCGCCACGCCATGTCCCGGACCCGGATAACGGGCCGCGGTTAGACGTCAACAACAATAAGGGTGGTATTTCAAGGATGGCTCCACCGAGACTGGCGCCCCGGTTTCATAGCCTCCCACCTATCCTACACATGTTGTTGCTAACGCCAAGGCGAAGCTGCAGTAAAGGTTCATAGGGTCTTTCCGTCTGACCGCGGGAAC